>CALIEP010000292.1 GCA_938022345.1 uncultured Actinomyces sp. | reverse complement strand
CGCCATGCGCTTGCGGCGCTTCTTGATGACGGAGCCCATGGGGTTCCTCCCTCGAGTGTGTAGGTGCGGCAGAGGTGACTACCGCCTGACGTCAGGTGCCAAAAGGCACAGCAGGTTTATATTACCCGTTAATCCCCGCAACGCGTTCATCGATGTGATCAGTCAGACCGGCGCGGATCAGCTGGCCAACCGCAGACTCGGGAACTCGGAAGCTCTTACCGACACGAATCGCCGGCATTTCTCCGCTGTGAATCAAACGATAAACAGTCATCTTCGAGACGCGCATAATATCCGCCACCTCAGATACCGTCATAAAACGCGGGGCAGAGTGCTGATCCATTGATGACTCCCAGACGTGCAAAGATTAATTCGGTCTCATGATACTGGAAAGATCCCCCCATTTGGCAACTTTCTCCACTTCAATTTTCTTCAATCACTATTGTCCCCTGTGTCACGTTATTCACATACGTTTCAGCCAATAGTCATTTAGGGCATTAGGATGAAGCTTGCGAGTGATTCTGGAGGTGACATGGCTCGTACAAATCGGCGTTCTAGCACGCCTGGTCGGGCATCCGATCAGCATTCCTCTGCGTCGCATCGTCGCGCACTCGCTCACTCAAGCCGAGGCTACGGACAAACAGCTATCTCGGAAGATCGACCGTCACCTACCGTTGTCTATCCCGCTGGAGTTAAGCCCTACAACCTTGAAGATTCCGGATTGTGGACTCGCTTCCGCGTCTGGTTTGCACACATAGCTCGTTTTTCACCCGCGCGACTGGTGCTTATCGTCTTCATCATGCTTATTGCATTCATTACTTGCCTTCTTGCACTCCCCATCTCAACAGCAGCTGATGAACGCGCGCATTTCGTCGACATCCTCTTTACTGCAATTTCCGCGGTCTGCGTGACCGGCCTGACCGTTGTTGATACCGCGACATATTGGTCAGTTTTTGGCCAAAGCGTCATCGCCATGGGCATCTTCATCGGCGGCCTAGGCGTCGTTACTCTGGCAACTATTTTGAGCTACGCCGTTTCTCGGCAGCTTGGGCTGACACAGCGAATGCTGGCAACTGTTGAGACGAAATCCAGCGGCATGGGGCGGCTGACCTCGCTACTGAAGGCGGTCATTGGAACCTCATTGACCGCTCAGATTTTGCTCACCATTGCCTTCGTTCCCCGCTTCCTCACCCTGGGCCATGAGACCGTATGGGAATCGCTCTTCCATGCGGCTTTTATGGCAATCTCGGTGTTCAATAATG
>CALIEP010000291.1 GCA_938022345.1 uncultured Actinomyces sp. | reverse complement strand
TTCCTCGAGCCGACGAAAAAGAGTGGCCACTCCCCCGGGTTGGCCCGACTCTTCCTCAAGACGTTTCCGAAGCTGAGGATCTGTCCCAGGAAAGTCAATCTGATCCAAAAGCGCCCGCTGGTAAAGCCCAGAACCGCCAGCGACAACTGCGAGATTCGAGCGAGCGTGAATCTGCGCGATATCGGCGCGCGCGTACTTCTGGTATGAGGCGACAGAAGCCTCGTCACTAATCTCCAAGACATCAATTTGATGATGAGGAATTCCGCGGCGCTCCTCAATCGGAGTTTTCGCCGTACCGATATCCATTCCGCGATAAAGCTGAAGCGCATCTGCAGAAACCAGCTCCCCTGCGTGTGCCCCCATATCCGCGGGTAGGCTCTGTGCAAGGTCTAAAGCAAGATCGCTTTTTCCCGAGGCCGTGGGACCCACCACCGCAATGATCAGTTGCGATGGCTGAGCTAGGCGAGGCAAAGATGCAGTATCAGGCATTTCCATTCGGCGCCCCGATACGGATGCGAGGCATACCAAGGGAGATCTTCGAATCTTCTTCGTGTGCTTGACGCTTTTGCCAAGCATCTCCCGCACGAGTCCGACGAAGTTCAAAGAGACCGCCATCCTCCAATGCTGAATCCGCAATGAGGTGGTGAGGAGCTCCGTGCGTTACGCGGGCGCGAAGCATGTCACCGGGACGCGGACGATCTGCTTCGCTCATCCCCACAGGAAGGGCAACGTGAACCAGACGGTTATCCCGCGCTCGTCCAGAAATACGGTGGGTTGCTCCGTCTTTACGACCTTCCCCTGCCGCGACAAGCACCTCAACTTCATTCCCGACAAGTGCTGCATTGTCCTCGGCACAAATGCGTTCCTGCAGAGCCAAGAGGCGCTTGTAGCGTTCAAGAGCAACGTCCTGTGGCACCTGATCCTCTCGGTCAGCTGCCGGGGTACCGGGACGCGGAGAGTATAGGAAAGTGAAAGCGGAACTGAAGCGTGCTTCTTCAACAACTTCCAGAGTCTGTTTGAAGTCTTCTTCAGTCTCTCCAGGTAATCCGACGATGATGTCC
>CALIEP010000290.1 GCA_938022345.1 uncultured Actinomyces sp. | reverse complement strand
GGGCGAATTGATGTACATCGTGATCAGCGAATCGGGATCTTGAGATTCAAGAACAAGCAGCTGAGCCATGATGTCATCCGCACTTGCATCATCAACCTGCACGCCCAAGAAGACAATGCGGTCTTCAAAAAGCTTTGCGTAAGGGTCCTGGCGCTTGAAACCATATGCAGTGCGCTCTTCAAAGTTCGGAAGAACGTATCGCGCCTGAGGCATTTGGCGGGCAACTGCGTCGAAATAGGGCTGAGTGCTCATCAGTTTTCTCCTCCACGGTTGCCAATTTCCTGCGGGCTGTCGATAACCTGATCGACAAAGCCGTATTCCAGTGCTTCCTGAGCTGTGAACCAGTGGTCGCGATCGCCATCTGCCTCAACCTGCTCGACGGACTTACCGGTGCGCGATGCGGTGATCTGAGCAAGTTCCTTCTTCATGCCCAAGATCAGATCCGCGTTAATGAGAATATCCGTTGCGCTACCGCCCGCGCCTCCCAAAGGCTGGTGGAGCAAAACACGAGTGTGCGGGGTGATGTAGCGCTTTCCGGGAGCACCTGCAGTCAGCAGGAACTGCCCCATCGATGCTGCAAGGCCCATACCGACAGTGACAACATCAGGCTTCACGTACTGCATGGTGTCGTAAATAGCCATACCGGCGGTCACCGAACCACCAGGAGAGTTAATGTACAGGTAGATGTCGCGTTCGGGATCTTCTGCAGCCAGCAAAAGGAGCTGCGCACAGATCGCGTTTGCGTTATCGTCTCGCACCTCGCCACCGAGCCAGATGATGCGCTCTTTCAGCAGGCGCTGGTAGACAGAATCTCCCAGTCCCATGGGCGTTTCATTTCCGCCCGAGGCTTGAATAGCCATTCACGCTCTCCTTACACATTGAGGGTCCGGTTCCAGTCATGAAACCTCACTGGATCCAAACTTATCGGTTCATCGAAGACTTGGCGCTCCAAAAGCACTCTTTTCGCTCAGGGCGCATGGAAAAGGACAGAACAACAGAGCAGGTATGCGGTGTGGGCCGAAACCAAAGGGTTGCGGCCCACACCGCAGTCATGAATTCCGCGAGGCGGAAGTCCTAGCGACGCTTCAGATCACTCACTTCTCGTCGGCGATCTCAGCAGCAGCTTCCTCAACCTCTGCAACGGTCTCAGCTGCGGCCTCGGCAGCTGCTTCCTCATCGCTCTTACCGAGGAACTCGGAGAGGTCGACATCGTTGCCTGCGGTATCCTTAACGGTAACCTCGCTGAGGACCTCAATCAGGGCCTTTGCACGACCAAGATCGGCGACAACAGCGGAGATCTGCTGGGGGTCAGAGAACAGGCGGTTGATGTCCATGCCGTAGTTCTGAGACATCTGGATCGCGTAATCGAAGAGCTCCTGCTGTCCGACCTGAACCTCGTTCTTCTTGGCGAGTTCTTCAGCCAGGATCTCGGTGCGGTATTCCTTCTCGATAGCCGCGCGAGCTTCCTTCTTTGCCTTTGCGGAAGCATCTTCTGCAACGCGGTGGCTGAGCTCGTGCTCGATGACCGACTCGGGAAGAAGAATTTCGGTGCGGGACAGAAGGTTCTCAACCAGACGATCGCGTTCCTGCAGTGCCTGCTGGGACTGCTTGGTCTGTGCGGCCTGCTTCTTGAGGTCTTCCTTCAGCTCGTCGATGGTATCGAACTCGGAAACCATCTGAGCGAAATCATCGTCGGCCTCGGGAAGCTCGCGCTCCTTGACGGACTTAACGGTCAGGGTAACCTCTGCCTCTTCGCCTTCGTGCTCGCCACCATTGAGGGTCGA
>CALIEP010000289.1 GCA_938022345.1 uncultured Actinomyces sp. | reverse complement strand
CCCGACCGCTACATCGAAGGCACCTGTCCGATTTGTGGTGCCGAAGGCGCTCGCGGTGACCAGTGCGATAACTGTGGTAACCAGCTCGATCCCACAGATCTGATCAATCCTCATTCGCGAATCAACGGTGAAACCCCCGAATTCGTGGAGTCCGTCCACTACTTCCTGGATCTTCCCGCACTGGCTGACGCGCTTTCAGCATGGCTGGATGATCGTGATCGTTCCGGCACATGGCGTCCCAACGTCATCAAGTTCTCGAAGAACTTCCTTGAGGACATTCGCCCGCGTGCAATGACACGCGATATTGACTGGGGCATCCCGGTCCCCGGTTGGGAAGATCAGCCCGGTAAGCGCCTGTACGTCTGGTTCGACGCGGTTATTGGCTACCTGAGCGCCTCTATTGAATGGGCACGCCGCACGGGGGATCCCGAAGCGTGGCGCCAGTGGTGGAATGATCCAGAGGCCCTGACCTACTACTTCATGGGTAAGGACAACATCGTCTTCCACTCGCAGATCTGGCCTGCCGAACTGCTGGGTTACAACGGTCAGGGATCTAAGGGCGGCCAGCCCGGTGACCTTGGCGTACTTAACTTGCCCACTGAGGTTGTCTCTTCAGAGTTCCTCACCATGGAGGGCAAGAAGTTCTCGTCTTCGCACGGCATTGTGATCTATGTGCGCGACATGCTGAGCCGCTATCAGGCTGATGCACTGCGCTACTTCATTTCTGCGGCTGGTCCCGAGTCCTCTGATGCGGACTTTACCTGGGCAGAATTCGTGCGCCGCACGAACGGCGAGTTGGTGGCAGGCTGGGGCAACCTGGTCAATCGCACCGCTTCGATGATCCACAAGAAGTTCGGCGAAATCCCCGCGCCGGGAGAGCTTCAAGAGATCGACCGCGCGCTGCTGGATGCGATCGCCGCAGGCTTTGACGAGGTCGGAGACCTGATTCGTCACCACCGCCAGAAGGCCGCTCTTGCTGCTGCAATGCGTTTGGTTGGCGAGGCCAACAAGTACGTTGCAGATACCGAGCCCTTCAAGCTCAAGGCCCCCGAAGAACGCGAGCGTTTGGCGACCGTGTTGTGGACGCTGGCACAGGCCGTGGCCGATTTGAACCTCATGCTCTCTCCCTTCCTCCCTCACGCCGCAAATGATGTGGATCGCGTGATGGGTGGCAGCGGCGAGATCGCTCCCATGCCCTACATCAAGGAAGTTGAGGAGCTGGACCCCGAGGTTCTTCCTGCAGACTTCGAAGGCCGTATGGGATACCCGGTTATTACCGGCGACTACACGAATGTTCCCACCTGGGAACGTCACGATATCGTCGTTGGTACTCCGATCGAGAAGCCGACCCCGGTCTTCCAGAAGCTCGACGAGGCCATTGTCGAGGAAGAACTTGCGCGCTACGCGGAGTCCCGCCCTGATGATGTGACGGGAGCCTGAGCTATTAGCTGGTGAGTGTGTGGCCCAAGCCTTTTAGCTTGGGCCACACACTTTTTCGGGGGTGAGGAAGGCGAATGCGGGAGTGTGCCCGCTTCTCGGCGCGAGGCCTCGGGAAGGGTCAGAGCGCGCTGGGGAGTAGATCCTTGCAGGACCTAGAAGCATGAGCGAATTGAAAGTAATATCTACCGCAGCTAGCGCTTCTTGCGCGTCATGACGGTGCTGACTCCCGCAATGATAATGAGGAGCACACCCATGAACGCCAAGGTTCCAATTGCCACCAGCGCAAGGTTTGCTGCCTTGACGAAAGCCATGGCGATCAGTGCGATA
>CALIEP010000288.1 GCA_938022345.1 uncultured Actinomyces sp. | reverse complement strand
TGAAATCCTCGTAGGAGTAGCTCTGGTGGAACTGCACCAGCATGACGCGCGAGGCATCCTTGACGCCCATCATCGAATACGCGAGGCGCTTGGCGGCAAAAGTCTTACCCACTCCAGGTGCTCCCTGCATGATGATGTTCTTCTTCGTGCGCAGCAGGCCCACGATCGCGTCGTAGCGTTCCTCGCCCATGTAGACCTCGTCGAGGAATTGCCGGGCGGAGTACTCCGGGAAGATCACAAGTGGTTCTTCGCTCTCAACGTCGTCGTCACTGTCCTCGAAGAACGTCTCAATGCGAGAAAGGAGTTCAGGGTAGTCGGTGATCTCGGTGAGGGTCTTCATTGCCAGTCGTTCGTCGATTGGCCAATTTCCTGAGGAAGTCCAGCGAACGGCCCGACAATTCGGGTAGTGGCCGCCCTCCGGATCGTAGACGTAGTCACCCGTGACGATACCGCGGCCGATAATCTCCGTGGTGCCTTTCTTGACGAAGACGACGTCGCCCGGCTTCATCTCATTCGCGAACTGCCACAGGGCGTGGATGTCATTCTTTTGAGTGCCATTTTCGGGGTAGGTCTGAAGCATCTGTTGCTTCAGACCTTGTTTAGTCGCATAAGAGCTGAGATCCCCGACCTCACCCCACGCCAGCCCCATGATGCCGCGCGAGTAGAACTCGTCCCACATGCAGGCGCCCCGGCCGGGGGCGTAGAGCCAATAGCGCACGGTCTCCACGTCAGCGTCCCCCAGGGCAGCCGCCTGAGTAACTTCTTCCTTGTCGTTGTCAGCCTCTTTGTTCTCACGGTTGACCTGTTCAGCAACTCGCCACGCGCGCTCTGAAAGCTCAGGGAAGGACGAGTACTCGTAGGTTTGGGAGTTCAGCACCGACAGGATACTGTCGCGAATCACCAGATATTCAGCGGCTTCGGGCACTTTCTTTGTTGCCGCGAGCACAGAGCGAATCGATGAAGGCATCCGGTCGGGCAGCGCGAGGAACCAACGGTCACGCGAACTTAGGTTGACGTAGGTGTAGGGGCGAATCCAAAAGAGTCCCATCGTAACGTTCCAGCTGGCGTTGCGTTGTTGGAGAACAGCATCGTAGGCGCGACGGAATACTGCTTCTGTCTGACCAGTCGGCTGATCCGCGTAGGCCAGGGCTGCCGCGAACAAATCCCACAGCCTTTCGATATCTCCATCATCCCGGCGGGCTTGATCATAGAAGGTCGCGTTGATATTGAGCAGGACGGGGACGCCGACGAAATCATCATTGAGCGGAGCGCGTACGCCGAGGGCACCACCGATCCCGTTTGCAACCGCCCGACGCTTGGTATCAGCGAGGCGTCGATTGAAGAGTCCGTAGACCGTAAAGGGATCGATATCCGTCGGATCACCACTGGAATCGAGCGTCGGCAGAGCCATTCCGATTTCCGCGTAGACCTGCCGCAGAGTTGCAATGAGAGCCTGCCGATCGTCCTTGAAGGCGAGCAGTTTGTCCGCTAGTTCCATAAAAAAGCGCGGCCATGAGTACTGGCTATCCGTCGTCATGACGACACCCTACCATCGGGTGACCGGCGACACTATTCGGCTCGTACTCACACAACAGCAAAGCCGGGTCACGCTCTCGCGCGACCCGGCCACTGCCTCGTCAGACTGAGGCGTTTTAGGCGACTTCCACTGTCTTGAGCGGAACAATCCCACTCAACGTATCCCCCAGCGCGTCTTCGGCACGGTCGAGCTCGTAGCGCATCTGCAGGTTCATCCAGAATCCCGGGG
>CALIEP010000287.1 GCA_938022345.1 uncultured Actinomyces sp. | reverse complement strand
AGGTTCTTTGCATTCCATTCGCTCTCGCCGTGGCGGAGCAGCACCAGTTTGTAGGTCATGCTCATATTCTTTCATTCTTTTCGCACATGTGTCACGGGACCTGCGTCACGCGTCCCGTATTATTCCCCTGTTTCCGCAGATGAGAAGAAAAACGGCGACATCCTGCACGCGCCCTATCTGCAACACCCCAGCACATGAGCTCTCAAAAGCATCAAATAATCGCAACCAGATCAACTTCGGTCAGTGACTCAGTAGGGGCCACCCAGCAAGTGTCCAGCATGGTCCTTTTAAACTTCGCGCATGAGTGACACAGCATCAAAGCGCCACTCACGAACTACATCTCGCTGGCTTTCTTTGCGATTGTCGTTGCTTCAAATGCCACCAGCACCAATGGCCGTTGGACCCTCGCTCTCTTCGCAGTGGTGGTCGTAGCAATGGTTTGTGGTTGGTATGTAATTCACGGTAAATTTTCTTCAAATGACGAGGCCCCGCGCCAGTTAGGTGAATAACCACCCCTCCGCTCTCGTTTCTTTTTCGCTATCCAATGATGCAAGGGGACGCACTATGAGGATTCATGTGACGTATGCAGGCGGAACAATCGGGATGGTTGATTCTCCTGACGGTTTACGACCGGGCGCCGATATGGCGTCATGGCTCAACACTCAGTTCGACGGGATCGAGCTCAAGGGACATGTGTCAATGTCTCAGCTCTCGCCGCTGGTCGACTCTTCGGAAACGACACCGATCCACTGGCAGATGATCATCGACGATATTCGCGCTCATTCCGATGAAGCTGATGCTTTCTTGGTTCTCCATGGGACCGACACCATGGCCTATAGCGCTGCGGCACTGTCGTATGCGCTGGCTGATTTGACGAAGCCCATTGTTTTAACGGGTTCTCAGTACCCTCTAGGCGTCGTCGGAACCGACGCCTCCGCGAATGTGACAGGTGCTTTGCGCGCAGCCGGAAGTTCCCAGGTGAGCGGCGTGACTTTGTTCTTTGGTCATATGCTGCTGGCAGGAAATCGTTCAACGAAGACCTCATCATGGGCCTTCGCCGGCTTTGATTCACCTTCGACCTTGCCGATCGCGCGTACAGGTGCCCCTTGGCGCTGGTATCACAGTATCGAGGCCGGTGAAGGTTGGGCTAATCCCGCACCTTACACTCGCCACGACGTTGCCGTTGTGGACATTGTTCCCGGCCTGAGCACAGCGCGTTTACGTTCCATGTTCACTCCCCTACCCGAGGCCGTGATCATCCGCGCATACGGCGTGGGGAATATTCCGGCTTCAGACCCGGGTTTTGTGGATGTTTTGCAGGAACTGCGCGAGGCCGAGGTTCCCTTGATCGTTGCCTCGCAGTGCTACCAGGCCGAGGTTGTCTTAGGCCATTACGAGGCCGGGAGCACTCTGGCGCGCTTGGGCGCGATTAGCGCGCACGACATGACGCTTGAGGCCTTGTATGCGAAGACAATCTTCTTGCTCTCGCAGGGTTTGCAGGGTGAAGAGTTCGCACAGTGGATGAATCGATCTATTGCTGGTGAAGTAAGTCTTCCAGGCATTGAGTAGCTGACCTGCGGTTTTAGCTATTTCTGTTCATACGAGGGCAATCTAAACCGGTACAGGTCGTGAAAACTGACCACTCGATACAAAACGTATTGAATACAAATATAAATGCGGGGTATTTCGATAAGAAATACCCCGCAAAATATCGATGGAATTCAGAAGAAAGATCAGCGATTTTCCTTCTCAAACTGCTCGATAATGGCAGAAGGAATCCGACCACGATCGCTCAGTTCGATTCCCTTTTCTCGAGCCCAACGACGCACGCGAACACTCTTTGCTTCAGCATCTCCACACGGCGTGCTGCGACGACTATTGAGACGCCCACCTACCCTACGAGCTGCGGAAATCCACGGTTCGATGTCGCGCTCAAATTGCTCAGCATTCTGGTCGGAAAGATCAATTTCATACGATACGCCTTTGAATGCGAATGAAATTGTTTGCTTAGCGACCGAGCCATCACGGTCATCAACTAATACAACGACTTTCTTCTGCATAGTTTTCACCCTTCGAAAACATGTCAATCGCAGAGAAAAATCCTTTTTTCTACGATCGGGTAATGCACTTTTCGAAACCACGCTATCACATTTTCGATATTAACTATTAATCTCCTATACCCTCAAAATTGCCTGTCTCATTTTCAATTCAAGCGTTGTCTGGCCTGATCAAAACCTATAAACTGTCCTTTTGTTAGAGAACCTCGACGATGAAGGCTAAAACGGAGAAGGGACATGAACCAAGCAAAGCGGGCTCGCGAGATCGAACAGTTTTTCATTACTATCACTAGGGCTTCTGCGGCTCTGGAGTCAACGCTCAAGCGCGAGTTCGGACTTTCACTCGGCGAATATCGCGTCCTCGATGAGGTCGCTTCAGCCGGCAAAATTGGAATCCGCATGGGAGAACTTGCCCAATCGGTCATTTTTAGTCCTTCGCGTCTGACACACACCTATCGTCGTCTGGCCGATCGCGATCTCATCGTTCGTACCCCCTACGAATTCGATCGTCGCGGTGGCACAATCACCATCACCGATGCAGGCAAGAAACTCGTCACCTCCGCCCAACAGGCTGAGCGAGCACTTCTGCGCGACATTATTAGCGACGACATCTCTGATGAAGATCTCAACGTGTTGATCCGCGTTGGTTCAGACGTTAATACTCGCTTGGATGAAGTCGATAAGCGCTAGTAATCTCAACTAGTGTGAGCACACCCGGTTTACCAATCTCTCGACTCTCGCCCCGTATCCGCATGGGGCTAGCGGTATTCCTTACCGCAATAGTGGCAGGGCTAGTTGGTGCCGGGTGTTCGCATCTTCTCCACCTGATCGAGGGCCTCGTCTTCGGTGACGCAAGCGGCACACTTCTTCAGGCAATTTCCTCAGTCCCTTGGTGGCACAGGATTTGCGCATTGGGGGGAGCAGGCCTCGTTGGAGGAATTTCCTGGTATCTCTATGCGCGCGCCGGGGGTAAACCAGTCTCGCTTCCCAAAGCGGTGAATGGCCAGAAGATGCCAATTCTCCTGACTTTCTGGCACGCGATTAACCAGATCATCATTGTCGGAATGGGCGCTTCTATCGGTCGCGAAGTTGCACCTCGCGAAATCAGCGCCTCCCTGGGCGGAAAGATCGCGGATTTTCTTTACCTTCCACCTGAGCAGCGCCGAATTATTGTCGGATGCGCTGCCGGTGCAGGTCTTGCTGCAGTCTATTCGCTCCCTCTATCGGGAGCGGTATTCGCACTTGAAATTCTTCTAATCGAGGTCACAGCCAGCGCGGTATGGCCCGCACTGATCATCAGTGGCGGAGCAGTCCTCGTCGCACACGGCTGGGTTCGAAGCGATCCTTTCTACACGCTTCCCGAAGCTGCCCAGCTCCTTCCAACCGCATCACTAACACTGTGGGCAGTCGTCATTGGACCTCTTCTTGGAATCATCGGAGTCCTCTTCAAGAGCGCCGTTTCAACGTGTTCTGCTGCGCGTCCCACCGGTTGGCGGCTTCTTGTCTGGATGATTCCGACCTTCACCCTCATTGGAGTGATCACTGTCTGGGTTCCATCAATCGCCGGAAACGGACAATCGACCGCTCAGCTTGCTTTTGATGGAGCTGTTTTAGGACAGGGAGGACGCGCGGCTGCGGGAATCGGAGTCGCGTTACTCGCTTCTCTTGCGATCGACGGATTCACCAAACTTATCGGAACGCTTGCCACTATTCGCTCAGGCGCATGGGGTGGAACTCTTACCCCCGGTCTTGCACTAGGCGCATCTAGCGGTGCGATTCTGGGGATTCTCTGGTCCTACATCTACCCCGGCGACACAACCGCGATCGTTTGCTTCGCCTTCATCGGCGCCGTGGTCGTTCTTGGCACATCAATGAGCGCACCACTGACGGCGCTGTGCTTGGTTATTGAATTTACACACCGAGGCGCAACCTTGCTTGTGCCCACCGTCATCGCACTGGGACTTGGGGTTGGCGCGGCGCGCATCTGGAACAAATGGCGCGAGCACAGAAGCGCCTAAGCCTCGTCAGGGAAATTAACCCAACCCGCTAAGCCACGACGGGCAAGCGCACCCAAAGTATCAACGGCACCGGCAGATGCATTACCCCAAGGAATATAGGTAAAGTCCGTGCCGCCGGCTTCGAGGAAAGCATCACGGTTGAGCTTTGCAATCTCATCAACGGTTTCCAAGCAATCCGTCATAAAGCCAGGGCAAATGACATCAAGACGTCGGGTTCCACGACGAGCAAGCTCTGCGACGGTATCGATGGTCGCCGGCCCCAACCATTTCGCGGGCCCAAAAACCGATTGGAAAGTCACTAGAAGCTGGTCTTCGTCGAGATTTAAGCGCGCTCGGAGTGCATTTGCCGTCGCCACACACTCATGCTTATAGGGATCACCCGCATCATGCATTTTCTGAGGGATGGAATGGAAAGACGCAAGGAGCTGGTCTCCAGATGCGAAATCAGGGCGACCTCGGCGTGCCCAATCTTCCTCGATAGCGCAGGCTAGGGCTTCAATATAGGCGGGTTCCGTAGGGAACGAACGGATCGTGCGCACTTCCATATGATTGCGACGTTTCAGGATGTAGCGCGCTAATGCGTCAGTGACTGTTCCCGCAGATGACGCGGCATATTGCGGATAGGCGGGAAGTAGAAGGACGCGACGATGCCCCTTCGCGAACACATCATCAAGGACGCTCTCAATAGAGGGCTTTCCGTAGCGCATAGCGAGCGCAACTTTCGCTTGACCACCAAGCAGCTCTGAAAGAGATTCGGCTTGGGCGATGGAATACGCCATGAGCGGCGAACCATGCTCAGTCCAAATCGAACGATAGTTTGGTGCGACTCGAGAGGGGCGGAAAGGAAGAATCACGCCTTCAAGAACTGGCTTCCAGATCAGAGGATGAAGTTCAATTACTCGACGATCACTCAGAAATTCACGCAAAAAACGGCGAATATCGCTGGGGCTGGGCGATTCGGGAGTGCCAAGGTTAACCAGGAGCACTACGGGGATCTCAGCCGGGTTTTCTGACTTTTCGTCATCTTCTGTCAACACAATTTAGCCTAACATTCGCCGGGCGATCTGACTCATGTATCGCACATTGCTGTGCGGGTAATCCCACATCACCTCTGTCACGAAACGTTTGCTTCTCACAAGTAGTAACCGCTAAAGTACTTCAGGTAGCTTTTCTCCACCTCAGTAGTGAAGTGCAGATAAGCCCGGCCGCCTTAGCTCAGTCGGCAGAGCGATTCACTCGTAATGAATAGGTCGTGGGTTCGATTCCCACAGGCGGCTCAGACAAGCCCGAGATATCAGCGAAAACCTCGTTGATATCTCGGGCTTTTTTATTGAAACTAAAATGCCCGCGAGCGCGGGGCTCGCGGGCATAAAGCGTCCGAAGATCAGGACAGACGTGTCACGCGGTAGCGCCAGTCGACCGGACCGGTCTCGATGGTCTCAACGCGGTAGTGCGATTCACTTTCCTGCAGGTAGTTGAACAGCGGGACAGGCTGATGCGGAGCAACAACAATCAGCGATGCGCCAAGCGGGAGGTTATCCATCGCAGCAAAGAGCAGAGCATGGCGAACAACCTTAGGCAGGGAATGAATAACAAGCTCGTCCTCACGAACGGCGGGATCCTGCGATACAACGTGCGCTGTTCCCTGGCCGTGATCACCGCAACCGCAGCCCCCGTGAGCAGCTGCCTCAGCCTTTGGAGCTTCCTGAGCATCGTGTCCATGTCCGCCACAACCACAACCGCCATGTGATTCACGGGCAGGGGCAGCCTCGGCCTTATGCCCGTGCCCGCCGCAGCCACAGCCTCCGTGCGACTCGGGTGCAGATGCTGCAGGAGCAGCCTGTTCCTTCTTTCCGTGGCCGCCACAACCACAACCGCAGCCGCCCTCAGAGGGGGTGGTCGATACGTCAACCAGCTTGAATTGCTGTCCAGTTCCCGGCGCTGCTGCCTCGGGCAAAGTCTCTGTCATTTCGTCCTCTTCCTTGGAATAAAGCTGTTAACCAGCGGGTATTCACAGGAACGCCCGCACGCAAACCTTTATTTCAGTTTAAATCCTTGCTAAATAGAGCGCTGAGCGATCCCATTCACTTGGATCGGAGCGCGAACTCCACCTCGACCTCAACCGAGGCATTCAGCGGCAAGGCTGCAACACCCACAGCTGAACGCGCGTGCTGCGAGCCAAAAACCTCGCCCAGCAGTTCAGATGCTCCATTAACCACAGCAGCTTGTCCGTAGAAGTTCGGCAAGGACGCAACAAAGGCAGTCACCTTAACTACCGAGGCCAGACGATCCACACCGCCAGCAACTGCAGCTGCAGCCGCCATTGCGTTTAACGCACAAATCCGCGCGGCCTCGTACGCGTCTTCGGGATCCGCACCATCTTCACCAACCGCACCAATGCAAGCCAACTCGCCATTTTCCAGGGGAAGTTGACCGGAGGTGCGCACAACACCGCGATCCTCAATGGCAGGGACATAGGCGGCAACAGGCTTGGCAACCTCAGGCAGTTCAAGGCCAAGCTCAGCAAGTTTCTCCGAAGGCAGTGTCATTTTTTCCTCACGATCACATCAGAACTGGGGGGCGTGGAATTTCCACACCCCCCAGCCTAGTCCCGCGCAGCACCTCTGGGTCATCACGCACACTTCGCGGGACAGCTTGTTACGGGATCAATCCCGCGGTCTGCTCATGCGGCAAGTGCCTGCTGAACCGTCGGCCTCATCGTGAAGAAACGATCGATCACGCGAGTCCACCGATTTGTCTGCAAGTCCGGTGTCAGCAGAGCCATCGCAGTCGCGTACTTCGAGATACGCGACGGCCGGATCCTGTTTGCCCACAGCAATCGGTCCAGCTCAGACGGAGCCGCGCCAGACTTGGTCTCAATGATCGCAATGTGGGGAGCTTGAAGCTCATGTCCCCATGAGTCCCAGTTCAGATCGGTGTCAATCGTCGCTCGCCCCTGGCCGCCTGCCATGAGAAGCGTTGAACGCGTGTAGGTTCCTGAGAGCACGGGGACCAGTGACTCAACCCGACCAACGCCGTCAAAGCACTGAGCGGCCTCGAGCCTTTCGGCCACCCAAAGCCGGCCCTCGCGACTGAGTTCCATCCGCTCAGCCTGAGCGAAGTCGTAGGCCAAGCGCTTCTTGATGGTGTGCCAGCGCGGGCCTCGGGTCTTAACTTCAAGGAAGGCCAGCTACGAATCAAGGTAAGAGCGCGTACGAACCTTG
>CALIEP010000286.1 GCA_938022345.1 uncultured Actinomyces sp. | reverse complement strand
CCTAAGCTTGTCGTCAACCAGGGTTCGGTTGCAGTGACAAATTCGGATCAGTGGCCGCGCGTTATTGTGAATGTCTCCAGCCCCGATCAGGCATCTCTTCCTGTGCTCGCATTCGCAGTTCAAGATGACGCTCGATCGAAATACAAGCTCGTTGGTTGGACGCGTGCGCTTGGCGGAGCTCAATTCCAGCTGGATAATGTGGAGAAGGGCTCTGCGGCACTTGGTCCGGATGCACAAGGATTCGTGAAGACCCCGAAGGACGCGCTCCAGGGCTACGTGGACATGCTGAATTCCGGTAATGCCGGTAATGATCAGTATGCGGGTGATGATTTTGCTCGCCGCTACTTGCAGGATGCAAAGAGCCTGAATGATGCGGTTCAGGCTGCAGGAAACGTTCAGGCTCATGCTGATCTCTCGGCTGATTTCCCGATTGTCGGTGTCGAACTAGTCGACGGTTCAGCTCTTGTTGCCGCTTCATTCACCTATACTCAGACCTATCAGCGCACTGTTGCTCGTTCGACGATGCGCCTCGGGGGAACAACTGCTGCATTGGCAGAAGGCGATGACGATACGGTCAAGGGGAAGGCGACAGCAACCTACGTTGTGACCGTGCTCCTGCACATCCCCAAGGCCGGCTCGGATTCGCAGCTGATTAGCGTCGTTGGCGCGGAACGCGCACTTGGCTCGGTCGTCAAGGATGATGGCGCCGGGAACCCTGATCAACGTTAAGGAGATCTTCTTCATGAATAATGATGCTCACAATCCTCAGCCTGCAGATTCGCACGGTGCACTCGACCTCAGTGCCACTGCTTCCACCGCAGGACAGGAAGGCCCCAACACTTCTCAGCAGACAAATCGAGAAGGCGGTGCCGGTGGCATCAGCATTCCGCTGATTGATTCCTGCGATGATTCCTCTTTTGAGGCCATTGCCGCGAATTCTCAAAAGGTTCCGGTTCTCCTCGTTCTTTGGGCTGCTCAATCTCTTGAATCTAAACAGTTGCTGGCTACCCTCGAAGAGCTCGCACGCGAAAAGGCAGGTGCCTTCCAACTTGTTGAGGTCGATGTTCAACAGGCTCCTCGAGTTGCACAGGCATTCCAAGTACAGGTCCTTCCGACAACGGTTGCTCTTGTCGGCGCGCGCCCTGTTCCTCTCTTCCAAGGTGTTGCTGCTAAGGAACAGATTGCCCCTGTCATCGAGGATTTGCTGAAGGCTGCTGGGCAGATGGGGGTGACCGGTCGGATTGCTGTGAGCGGATCCGATGTTGCGAAGCCCATTCCAGAGGAGCATGTCCCCGCCCTTGAAGCTGAAGAACGCGGAGATCTTGAAGCTGCGCAGGCTGCCTGGGAGAAGATTATTGAACACAATCCCCGCGATGAAGAGGCAAAGAATCACCGCGCGCGGATTAATTTCAAACTGCGTGAAGCTCAGGGAAATAGCGACCCTTCCGCACAGGCAGATGCACTCTTCAATGAGGGAAAGACCGCCGATGCGTTTAATGTCCTTCTGCGTCTCATCGAAGACAGCCCGGAGGATCAGCGTGAGGATTACCGTGTCAGGCTGCTTGATCTTTTTCGCATTGCGGGCAATACCCCGGAGGTTAAGGCTGCAAGACGGCGTTTGTCTGCGTTGTTGATGATCTAGAAGCTGCTAATAGGCAGCTGATTATGGGTGTGGGGAACAGATGACAATCTGTTCCCCACACCCATAAGTGCTCAGAATCTCAGTGCTGCGGTGCCAGCCAGAGAGCACCCAGAGGAGGCACGCGAAGCTCAACCGAGTAGGGGCGTCCATTCCAGGGGATCTCTTCAGCAACGAGTTCGCCGATATTAACGACTCCTGAACCACCATATTGTGGGTCATCCGTATTGACGACCTCCTGCCAGGTTCCCGCATGAGGCAGGCCGACGCGGTAACCCTCGTGGGGGTTACCAGCGAAGTTCACCACGCACACAAGCTCATCCTGAGCGTGGTGGCCGCTGGTGGCCTCGGATTTACGGATGTAAGAGATCAGGTTGTGATCGCCATCTGAGGCATCAATCCATTCGAAACCTGTATAGGTGTCATTCCACAGTGCTGAGTGGGTGCGGTAGAGCTCGTTGAGGCGCGCAACCAAGGCTGCCATTCCGGCATGGTCGGACCGATCGTAGAGCCACCAATCCAGGGAATAGCTTTCGTTCCACTCTTGTTCCTGTGCAAATTCCTGCCCCATGAAGATCAGCTGCTTACCGGGGTGCGACCACTGGTAGGCGAAGAGTGAACGCAGGCCAGCCATCTGCTGCCAATGATCACCGGGCATCTTGGAGACAAGCGAGCCCTTGCCGTGAACGACCTCGTCGTGAGACAGAGGCAGCACGTAGTTCTCTGAGAAGGCGTACACCAGTGAGAAGGTTAGCTCCCCGTGATGCCAACGACGATTGACAGGATCTTCAGAGAGATAGCGCAGGGTGTCATTCATCCACCCCATGTTCCACTTCATTCCAAACCCTAGGCCACCGCCTGAGGTTGGAGCGGTAACTCCAGGCCATGCGGTCGATTCTTCCGCAATCATGACAATTCCAGGATGCAGGCGGTAGGAGGTCGCAGTTGCTTCCTGAAGGAAAGAAATCGCCTCAAGATTCTCACGTCCGCCATATTGGTTTGGACGCCACTGGCCGTCCTTACGCGAATAATCCAGATAAAGCATAGAGGCAACGGCATCAACGCGTAGGCCGTCAATGTGGAATTGATCAAGCCAGTACAGCGCGTTTGCAACCAAGAAGTTTCGCACTTCAGTGCGGCCGAAATTAAAGACGTAGGTACCCCAATCCGGATGCTCGCCACGCAGCGGATCAGGATCTTCATATAGCGGGGTACCGTCGAAGCGTGCCAGTGCCCAATCGTCCTTGGGGAAGTGGGCCGGAACCCAGTCCAAGATCACGCCGATACCCTCTTGGTGGAGACGGTCGACGAGGTAACGGAAATCATCGGGAGTGCCATAGCGTGAGGTCGGTGCGTAATAGGAAGTGACTTGGTAGCCCCACGATACGCCGAAGGGGTGATCGGCAAGAGGCATGAATTCGACGTGGGTGAAACCCATCTTCTTAACGTAGGGGATTAGCTCATCGGCCAAACCGCGGTAACCCAGATCCTGTTTCCACGAGCCTGCGTGAACCTCGTAAATCGACATGGGGCCGCTGTGAGGGTTCGTATCCTCACGTGCGCGAAGCCAGTCTTCATCGTTCCATGTGTGGAAGACATCGGTGACGACCGAGGCCGTGGCTGGGGGAATTTCGGTTGCCCGAGCCATGGGGTCTGCTTTTTGGAACCAGTTTCCAGATGGTCCTTGGATTTCGAACTTGTAGCGGGCGCCGATACCAACGCCTGGAATAAAGAGCTCCCACACTCCGGAAGCGCCCATTGTGCGCATGGCGTGTCCGGTGCCGTCCCAGAAATTGAAGTCACCAACAACGCGCACGGCCCGTGCATTGGGGGCCCACACTGCGAAGGCAACGCCATCGACCGGTCCCATGACACCGTCAAAATGCATGAGGTGGGCACCCAAAACGTCCCAGAGGCGCTCATGCCGTCCTTCGGAGATCAGATAGGTATCCATTTCGCCAACGGTCGGGAGGAACCTGTACGGATCATCAACGACCTGCGAATGATCTCCGTAGGTCACGCGCAGACGGTAGTCGGGAATGTCATCTGCAGCGAAGGCACATACCCAAACACCCCCGTGTTCGTGGCTTGCCGGGTAGGTATGGTCCTGAGTGAGCACCTCGACCGAATCGGCCAGATGGTGAACGCTGCGGATCGTGACAACATCGTCATTGAGGTGTGCTCCCAGCACGTCGTGGGGGAGAGGATAACGCCCTTCTGCTACCGCATCGAGGACGTCTGTGGCCACTGGTGTCGCTTGAGGTTCCATGTGTTCATCATCTCACGTTTAAAGAAGATCCAATAATTACTCGGTTTCGATGGCCATAACATGACCCAATCGATCCCAGGGGGACAGTCGCACCCAATTGGTGCGTGACCAGGAGTAACGCTGTCCATCGAGTTCATCGACTACGGTAAAGTTTGCCGATGATGTCCCCAAGGAAAGTCCGCTCAAATCAACATCGATTTCTCCTTCAACCGTGTTTTCCGGGTCCAAGGAGATCACGACGATGACTGTATCGGGCAATCCGGTCGGTGAGAATCGTGCGGGGACATGCTTGGAGAAGCACAGAATCTTCTCCGAGGTCGTGGGGTGGATGCGAAGATCGTGAAGCTGGCGCAGCGCTGGGTGACGTTCGCGAGCGCTATTGAGAAGCGTCAGTAGAGTGGGGATTCCCGTCTCCTGGGCAAGCCTTGGATCGCGAGGCCGGAATTCGTACTTCTCATTATCGTTGGGTTCCTCGGCACCCTGGCGTTGAACATTTTCAACCCACTCATATCCCGAGTAGATTCCCCACGAGGGTGCTCCAAGTGCGGCCAGCATCGCACGAATTGCGAAGATTGCACTTCCTCCAGAAGTCATTTGAGGGGTGAGAATATCGTGTGTCGTTGGCCAGAAGGTTGGACGAATAAGGTGCGCAGTGTCGTGTGCGAGCTCCTGAAGATACTCCTCGATTTCTTGCTTTTCGGTTCTCCATGCGAAGTAGGTGTAGGACTGGTCAAAGCCAACCGCGCCCAAGGTTCGCATCATTGCGGGGCGGGTGAAAGCCTCGGCAAGGAAAATAATTTCCGGATGACGCGTATGGATTTCTTCTAGGAGCCGTTCCCAGAAACGAACGGGTTTAGTGTGCGGATTATCGACACGGAAGATTGTCACTCCGTGGGAAATCCACAATTCGAGCATGTCGCGAATCGCTTTGTAGATTCCCTCTGGATCTCGATCGAAGTTTAGGGGATAGATGTCCTGATATTTCTTCGGTGGGTTCTCTGCGTAGGCGATCGTGCCATCTGCGCGCTGGGTAAACCATTCCGGATGCTCGCTCACCCCCGGGTGGTCGGGGGAGCATTGAAGTGCGATATCCAGTGCAACTTCTAAGTCCAGTTCTTTTGACTGGGCAACGAAATAATCAAAATCGTCGAAAGTGCCCAGCTCAGGATGAATGGCATCGTGGCCGCCCTCCGCCGAACCAATGCCGTAGGGACTGCCGGGTTCACCTTGATGAGCGACCAGAGAGTTATTCTTCCCTTTTCGATTGGTTAAACCGATAGGGTGAATTGGCGTCAAATAGACGACATTGAAGCCCATAGACGCGATACGGGGCAGGTCCTCGGTTGCAGTGCGCAGGGTTCCCGATACCCAGTGTCCTTTCTTGTCCTGGAAGGCACCGTGTGAACGGGGGAAGATCTCATACCACGCACCTGCGAGGGCACGGTTTCGTGCAACGTACAGAGGAAAGCTGCGGGTTGACCCGTAGAGGTCGCGGAGTGGGAAATTGCGGAAGACCGCGCGCACCGGAGCAGCCAGGCCAGCGGAGAGACGACGTTGGGGAGTTTGAGTGGTATCTCGTAGGGCCTGAGCGGCAGCAAGCAGGGTTTCAATACCAGCTCGACTTGGTTGCTTTTGGGAAGGATTGTTCAGTGCCTCTCCGCGTGCGGCGCGTTCCATCAAGAGTGCGCCTTCTTCGAGCATGAGTTCGACGTCGACCTCGGCCCCAATTTTCACTGAGGCGTCGTGACGCCATGTGGCGTAGGGATCTGACCATGTATCAATGCGGAAACTCCACTTGCCAACCGCGTCTGGCATCAGCCACGCTTCGTAGCGATCGAGGCCGGGAGCAATGTCATACATGAGGGCGCGTGAATGGATGGCGCCGCCGGGGCGAATGAGAACTGCCTCAGCAGCATAGGCATCATGGCCCTCTCTGAAGACGGTTGCTCGTACAGGAAATGCCTCAAAAACCGTTGCTTTAGCCGGCAAATTCCCGTCCTCGACGACGGGGAAAACTTCAGTGGCCGGGATGCGTGGAAGTAGTGTCTCGTTCACATACTCAAGCCTAATGGATACTGTGACGATCGACATACTCAGGAGGGGAAAAGGCTCTGAAGGTCCAAAAAAGTGGTGGCTACTTCTGAGGAAGTAACCACCACCTTGAGCGTTTCAAAAAGCTCAGTAGACCATGTGCATCGCTTCGCGGACCTCGTTCAAGGTCTTTTCTGCACGTTCATTTGCCTTCTCATTGCCTTGGCGCAGGATTGAGAGCAAGTATCCCGGATCAGCCGCTAGCTCGGCACGACGTGCACGGATTGGCGCAAGCATTTCGTTGAGAGCCTCTGTAACGGTTGCCTTGAGCGCACCGCCACCGCCATCACCGATACGCTCGGCGATAGCCACCGGATTCTCATCGGTCGCCAAAGAAGCAAGCATCAGCAGGTTGGCTACCTCGGGACGGTTCTCAGGGTCGAAAGTGATGTGACGATCTGAATCAGTCTTTGCGCGCTTTAAGATTTTTGCAGTCTCATCTGCGGTCATTGCCAATTCGATCGTATTGCCGCGAGACTTCGACATCTTCGTTCCGTCTGTTCCCAAGAGCAGGGGAGTCTCTGAAAGAAGCGCATCAGGACGGGGGAATACGGCTCGCTTGGGGTCGACGCGACCGTAACGCTTATCGAAGCGCTGAGCAATCAGACGGGTCTGTTCAATGTGAGGGAGCTGGTCTTGCCCGACAGGAACGATATTCGCCTTGCAGAAGAGGATGTCACAGGCCTGGTGCACCGGATAGGTCAACATCAAACCGGTCATTGCCCGGCCGTCGGTAGCTTCCAACTCAGCTTTCACCGTGGGGTTACGGTGCAACTCGGCCTCGGTGACCAGGGAAAGGAAAGGAAGCATGAGTTGGTTCAGTGCAGGAATCGACGAATGATTGAAGATCGTTGTCTTCTCTGGATCTAAGCCAACTGCAAGGTAATCAGTAACCAAGCCAAGGACGCGCTCTTGAATGGGGCCGACAGCGTCGCGATCTGTGATGACCTGATAGTCAGCTACAAGCACCCACGTATCGACTCCGCGTTCTTGAAGGAGAACACGATTTCGCAAGGTACCGAAGTAGTGACCGAGGTGCAGGCGTCCAGTTGGGCGGTCGCCAGTAAGCACGCGAAAACGCGTGGGATCTTGGTCGATTGCCTCGTCAATTTCCTTTGAACGCGCAAGAGAACGCGCAAGAGAAGCATCAGAGGTGGATTGCTCGAGAGTTTCTTCGCTGGTAGTCACTAGACCAGTTTAGCGTGATCACTGCGCGGGCGAAGAGTCCACGGATGAGAGGTAGATATGCATGCTGAAAGGATCCAAGGAAACTGTTGCATCCGAAGCCTTGTAATCGAGAGTATGCGGCAAGGTCAGCGCATCGTTCAACGAGGTGACACCACCGTCGTCGATCTGGCTCCATGCACTATCGAAGACCTGCACACACTGGACCCCTAGGCCTCGGGGAAGAACAACATTGCGGTCCGCTGTCGTTCCGTTGAAGAGGACAAGAGCATCGCGAGAACGGTAGGGAGCACCTGAACGCAGCATTTGGAATACACGTGAATCGGATGATGTCCATACGTCGTCACGCATGGGAACCCCACTTGCGTCATACCACGAGAGCTCAGGAAGCGTATCGCCATTCGGGTCGGTTCCGGAGAAAAACTTCATTGGCCGCAGTGCAGGATGCGCACGGCGCAATGCAAGAAGCCAACGGACGATCTCGAGCTGTTCCTTCTGGAGCTCAGAAAGGTCCCAGTCGATCCAGGAAATGGGAGAATCTTGGCAGTAGGAGTTGTTATTACCAAATTGCGTGCGCGAAAACTCATCGCCCGCAACCAACATGGGAGTTCCAGAGGAAACAAGGAGCGTAGCAAGAAGATTGCGCTGTGAGCGCTGGCGTGCGGGGACAATGTCTTCAACAAAGCCGGTGATATCACGGACATCGGGGTCAGCACACAGAATCGGTGCGGCCAAAGCACCCTCAAGGCCGTGGTTCCACGAGTGATTGTTATCCGAACCGTCGCGGTTTTCTTCCAAGTTTGCCAAGTTGTGCTTATGGTCAAATGCCGTAAGGTCGGCCAATGTAAAGCCATCATGTGCCGTCACAAAATTGACAGATGCTCCCGGCCCGCGAAGGTATCCAACGCCGTGGCCAAAGAGATCTTGAGAACCCGAAAGACGAGTTGCGAGCTCATTGGCTCCACCAGCCTGTCGTCCCACACTCAGCTCTCGCAAATCAGAAAGCCAGAAGCTTCGAACGGCATCGCGGAAACGGTCATTCCACTCGCAGAAAGGATCGGGGAAATTACCCGTCTGCCACCCTCCTAAACCAACGTCCCAGGGCTCTGCGATGAGCTTGGTCTCGCGAAGAAGGGGATCTGCCCCCATCGCAATGAGCAGGGGGTGTAGGGGAGTGAAACCGGTTGAAAAACGCCCGATAGTCGCAGCGAGATCAAAGCGGAATCCATCAATTCCCATGCTGGCTACCCAGTAGCGCAGTGAATCCAAAATAAGAGAAATCACCTGGGGATTATCGGTATTGAGTGTGTTGCCACACCCTGTCGTATCGATGATCTGCGAGGGGTAGGTATCAGTTCGCCTGTAGTACAGAGGGGAGTCAAGCCCACGAAATGACAGCGTCGGTCCGGTGTCTCCGCTCTCGCAGGTGTGGTTATAGACCACGTCAAGGATTACTTCAATCCCGGCCTCGTGGAGAATTGAGACCATCCCGCGGAATTCATCAATCACGGCCTGCGGGCCTCGTGCGCGAGCGGCGGCACTGGCATAGGACGGCTCAGGGCTAAAGAAGGAGAGGGTGGAGTAGCCCCAATAATTCGTCAAGCCGCGTTCGACTAAGAATGGTTCATCAGACTTTGCGTGGATCGGGAGAAGCTCGACAGAGGTCACTCCCAATTCTTTGAGATAACGAATGGAAGCGGGATGAGCAAGACCCGCATAGGTCCCTCGCAGATTAGGAGGGACCTCCGACATATTCTGCGTGAAGCCTTTGACGTGTAACTCATAGATGACGGTCTCATCCAAAGGAACCTTTGGTTGAGGGATAATGCGGAATGAGGTGTCAATGACCACGCTATGTGCGTTAAAAGGCGCGGAATCAGTTGTCGAGGGCTCGAGGGGGTAAGAGACCGGGTAGAGATCCTCATCGACTTGGTGTGCGTAGACCTCGGGACGAATGTCGACAGTGCCTGCGAGGCCACGGCCATAGGGATCGACCAGAAGCTTGTTCTCGTTAAAGAACAGGCCGGCATCGGGATCCCAAGGGCCTTGCACACGGAAACCATAGTGGGTTCCAAGGCCAAAACCTTCGATATGACCATGCCAGATGCCATGATCGGGGCCAAGAAGACGATAGCGCTGCTCAAACCCGGTATCCGGATCGATGACACAGAAGTCAACCTGGGTAGCACGTGTAGATACCACTGCAACGTTGAGACCTGATCCAGAAACGGTGACGCCTAATTGACGATAGTGAGGATGAGGTTGCGTAACGGCGTGGTAGACATAATTCGCCTGTTGTGACATTGCCGCCCCTTTTTCTCATGTCAGAACTGACAACATCATAGTCGTATCCGTCCGGTGGCACACATAGAGCTGCGCATATCAGCACCGATATGGCACTCTGGATACATGAGGATTGCAGTTCTGGTCAAACAGGTTCCTGATACAAGCTCGGACCGGCGTTTTGAAGACGTACGTTTAGTGCGCGGTGAAGACGATGTCCTAAATGAAGGTGACGAGCACGCAGTGGAAGCTGCGGCTGATCTTGTTCGCACCCACGGAGGCGAAGTCGTTGCGGTGAGTATGGGGCCAGAAGATGCCAGTGATGCACTGATTCGTGCGCTGGCACTTGGTGCCGATAGTGCTTATCTGCTCTCTGATCCCAAGCTTGAGGGTGAGGATGTCACTGTTTCAGCACGTGCGCTCGCGGCTTTGCTGACGGTACTGGCTGATGAGGAGCCTTTCGATCTGATCATCGCCGGGATGGCAGCGGCGGATTCGATGACTTCGATGCTTCCCGCGGCGCTCGCGGCGGTCCTTGGCCTTCCTTTGGTTTCACAGG
>CALIEP010000285.1 GCA_938022345.1 uncultured Actinomyces sp. | reverse complement strand
GATCAAGAGTCGGTTCGCCTGATTTTCTTGGTCTAACGGCTTGAGGGGCGCCGCATTGCGGCGCCCCTTTTATCTACTTACGCGTTGCTTTCATGCCTCATTTCTCTGGCGCATAACGCGCCGCCGCGCTGGGGTTGAGCCGGCTTTTGGCCTCGAGGCCAGAGCCTCCCAAGCCACGCACCCGCAGAAGAAAAGTCCTGAAGTCAAGGCAATGCACCCACCCGAGGACAGCTCGGCAACAAGAGAAATCCCGAAACCGCAGGCCGAGATCGCAAGAGCAGCGAACACTGAAACGACCATCAAGACTCCGGGTCGGGTAATGAAGCGCATCAAACCGGCGCTTGGCGCAACCAGTAAAGCCAGTGGAAGCAAAGTTCCTTCCGCGGGAATCATAACGATGACACAAACAGTGATAAGAGCAGAGACAAGCGCGTCGGTGAGTGCATAGGCGCCGGGGGAAGAGCGGAAAGCTGCTCGGTAGCCCTGTGCGTCGAAAGACAAGAGGAGAATATGGCGTCCGCGCAGGGCAAGAATACATAGCGCGCAGACCAATGCCATGCCTGCAAGCACAATATCCACCGGAGTAACGGTCATGATTGAGCCCGTGAGGAAACTCTAAATCTGCAAGGGTAAGGGGGCAAACCATTTCGCAAGGAAATAGCCCCAGGCAAAACTGAATGTCAAGACGACTCCGGCAGCGCCGCCTCCCGAGACTCCTGGGATTCGTTCCAGGGTGCTCATCAACGCAGACAGCGGCAAACACAAACCCAGCGCGCCCAAGAAAACGCAGAGGGCAAGAATGCTGTGATCCCTGGTGAAAACGGATGCACACACGACACCGATCACCGCGCCCGGAAAGGCTCCGTGCGTGATTGACTCAGCAAAAAACACGCGCCCGCGCAGGACAGTCATCGTCCCAACAATTCCGGAGAGAATTCCTAGCAGCGCCAGTTCTAACAGAGGAAGGAGAAGGATTAACATGTCCGAACTTTCTTTCGTGCTCTGTACAGTCCGACGATGAGTGCGCATAGAGCCACTTGGGTCAGAGCAACCGAGGCTTGGGGTGAAGTAGGCCTGGAAAGGTGAACCAGGAGAGTTGCTATCCCCAGCGCCCCACCCGCGCAGGAAAGAAGTACCGAATAGGCCAGCATCTGCCTCGGCGATGAGGAGAGGAGACGCGCGGCGAGTGCGGGGACAATGAGGTACCCCACGACCAAAAGAACACCGATTGCCGATGCCCCCGCGACGACGATTGCGCACATCGCGGCGTTGAGGCAGACATCGCACAACGTCGTGGGTACTCGCGCGGCACCAGCTCCCGCACTGTCAAATGCGCACATGAGCTGAGCACGCCACGAAAGAACGACCAGCACGCAAGCGAAAAGACAAAACACGAGGGAAATCACCATGCGCTGGGGAGTAACCTCCAGAAGTCGGCCAAACATCAACGCCTCCATTTGGCCCGACATATCGCCCTTTTTGAGGGAAATGATGACGCCGAGCGCGAAGAAGGAAGTCAGGACGACTGCCGCAGCGGCCTCGTGCGCGCGGTGGCGCATCGCCCAGGTCAATGCGGCAGCAACGAATATCGCGCAGATTCCCCCGCCTGCGGGGATCCAATCGATACCGCCGAAAACTGCGCCGACGACAATCCCGGGGAAGATCGAGTGAACCGATGCCTCGGCGCCGAATTGCCAGTTGCGCAGATTGACCAGGGTTCCAACCGCGCCCGCTGCAATTCCGAAGAGAACAAGGAAGAGCAGGGGGCGGAGGAAAAAGGGAGAGAGCCACAGGGGCGGAGCGCTTACGATCGCGTTAAACATTGTTAATCCCGCCGAAAGCTTCATTGATGATTTCCGGACGGAAAACTTGAGAGGTCGGCCCGTAGGCAACTTGGCGTCCAGCCACGATGAGGCTCTCGTCGCACACTTCGGTTGCGACCCGATAGTCATGGGTTGAAATCATGAACGCGGTTCCCTGAGCTTTTGCTTGGTTGATGAGCGAGAGAAGAGC
Organism: uncultured Actinomyces sp.; assembly: GCA_938022345.1. Taxonomy (GTDB): domain Bacteria; phylum Actinomycetota; class Actinomycetes; order Actinomycetales; family Actinomycetaceae; genus Pauljensenia. The sequence goes on along the minus strand of CALIEP010000285.1, from coordinate 12,466 downwards.
TTCGCGGTTGGGCTCATCCAAACCGTTGAAAGGTTCGTCAAGCAATACCATGCGAGGCTTGGCGACCAACGCGCGCGCGACCAGAACGCGCTGGCGTTGGCCGCCGGAAAGGGTCCCAAAGCGCTCGCGGGCACGCTCGACTAAACCAATCTGTTCTAATGCTGCACTGACCGCTTCTTTCTGTTCACGACTGAGTGGACGGAGAAGCTTTGTCTTGGGGTACATTCCCATTTCGACGACCTGACGAACGTTGATTGGGAAACTCAAGTCGATATCACTGTTTTGCGGGACGTAGCCGAGGAAATCCAGCGGGCAGCTCACTTCTCCAGATATGACTTGAGCGCTTCCCAAGAGCGCTCGCATGAGCGTTGTCTTTCCCGATCCATTTGGACCGATCAAAGCGAGGGCATGTCCGGGTCTGAGCGAGAGGGTGATTCCCGTCAGGACCGGTGTCTGGGAGTAGCCGATGCTGGCATTTTTGGCAGCGAATACAGTGGCGCCAGCATCGTGCCCCTCGTCAGACCCCGAAAACATATGAGCGTCTGCGTTCATCATGCTCGCTTAACGCTTGAGCTCTGAAGGTAGGGGGGCGATCGTTCCGTCCCAGGCTTTTGTCATGGTTGTGACGTTATGGATGATCGAGCCGATGTAGGTTTCGCCTTCACTGCCCACGGGTCCAAGGGAATCTCCATAGAGCGCGTCGTCGCCGATGATGGCTTTGACTCCCGCGGCGCGTGCAATCGTTTCAATTGACTTCGAGTTATTGGAGTTCTCTGCGAAAATCGCGCTCGCTCCAGATTTCTTCACTTCCTCGCTTGCCTGCGCGATGTGCTCAGCGGTTGCGTCCTGTTGTTCATTGAAATCAGAAAGTGCTGCACCGATGAAACGAATGCCGTAGCGTTTCGACAAATATCCGAAGGCATCGTGGGAGCTAAAGAGGACGCGCTTATCGGCAGGAACGCTGTTAAAGCTGTCCTTCGCCCACGCATCGAGGGAATCGATACGCTTTGCGTACTCTTCGGTTGCCGTGCTGTATGCCTCGGCGTGATCCGGGTCAGCTGCTGAGAGGAATTCACCGATGTTGCGGACCTGCAGGGCTGCGTTCGCTGGAGAGGTCCAGACGTGAGGATCGTAGGCGAACTCCGGCTCGCTCTCTCCTTCTTCCGGCGGGAAAGGCCAAGGTGCGGCCTCGACAGTGTGCGTGCCTCGCGAAACCAAGTAGGGGAGTTGCTTGTCGCGCTGTTCCTGACCCTGGGGATCCTTGAGGTCGGCGGCAGTGAGAATTCCCGAGGTCACTCCCATCGTTCCCTTGAACCCAGAGGCGCTCACGGCCTGATCCAGGAAATGCTCGAGGTCGACGCCCGAGACGAGCAGGACTTTCGCCGACGCAAGTGCTTGCAGTTGCTGGGGAGTCATTTCGTGCTCGTGTGCCGAGGCGTTGGGGGCAAGTAGACACGTGAGCTGAACTTTTGCGCTGGCTTGCTCGGCGGGGGCCCCAATATGGGATTGCGTTCCCGTGGCATCAGTTTTATCGAGCGAGATGGAGTTTTGTGCCGAGGGCTGCTGCGCAATTTGGGTGACATAGTCGCAGATCTGGGTGGTGCTTGCGACGAGGGAGAGTGAGGTGGAGCCCGACTGTGAAGATGCAGTTGAGCACGCGGCAATCGAGGTCGCACCCAGTAGGCAGACTGCTGTGGCGGCAAGGAATGAACGCGAGTGAACGGCGGACATTTGAAGTTCCTCTTCAATTGGGGTGTTATCTAATTATGACTTTCTTTGCCAAAAAGTTAGCATAGTCGAACTTTGAGAAAGGTTATCGTAACTAAGTGAATTTAGCTAGGCCTTAGTTCCCACAAAACGGACGATTTTGGACGAAACCTCGGAAGTGGCCTCGTCGTGGGGTAAAGTAAAGGCAAAATTCGGGGATTACCCGGCTCACGACTTTGCAAGGACTCGCAATGGATACGCTCAATGACCTCCCACTGCGCCAGCTCGATCCCGAAATCCAGGCGGTTTTGGATAGCGAATTGGAACGCCAGCAGCAGACGCTGGAAATGATTGCCTCGGAAAACTTCGTTACGCGAGCGGTGCTTGAGGCGCAAGGTTCAGTCCTCACGAACAAGTACGCAGAGGGTTATCCGGGCCGTCGCTACTACGGCGGATGTGAGTTCGTTGATGTTGCGGAATCTCTGGCGATTTCACGCGCAAAGGAAGTTTTCCAAGGTGCGGACTATGTCAACGTTCAGCCTCACTCAGGTGCCCAGGCAAATGCTGCAGCACTCATGGCAATGGCAAACGTTGGTGATACGCTTCTGGGCCTGTCCCTGGCGCACGGAGGTCACCTCACTCACGGTATGCGCCTGAATTTTTCGGGCAAGAACTATCATGCAGTTGGCTATGAGGTCGATCCACAGACGATGCGTATTGAACCCGAAAAAGTTCGCGAGGCTGCACTGCGCGAGCGCCCGCGAGTGTTGATTGCGGGATGGTCGGCTTACCCGCGTCACCTGGACTTTGCAGCGTTCCGCGAAATTGCCGACGAGGTCGGAGCTGTGTTGTGGGTTGATATGGCCCACTTCGCGGGCTTAGTTGCCGCTGGTTTGCATCCCTCACCGGTTCCTCACGCAGATATTGTGACCACGACTGTCCATAAGACTTTGGGTGGTCCGCGTTCGGGAATGATCCTATCCTCGCGGGGGGAGCAGTGGGGCAAGAAGCTTGATAGCGCGGTCTTCCCCGGCCAGCAGGGTGGTCAGTTGATGCATGTTGTTGCCGCGAAAGCCATTGCGATGAAGGTTGCTCAGACCGAGGAATTCCGGGATCGCCAGCAGCGCACCTTGGACGGCGCTCAGGCCATTGCGCAGCGTCTATTAGCTCCCGATGCTCAGGCCGCGGGGATTCGCTTGGTGACGGGTGGTACCGATGTGCACCTCGTTCTGGTTGATCTAGTGAACTCTTCGCTGGATGGACAGCAAGCTGAGGACCTTCTCCATGAGGTTGGTATTACGGTCAATCGCAATGCCGTGCCTTTCGATCCTCGCCCGCCTAGGGTGACTTCGGGCCTTCGTGTTGGAACTCCCGCGCTTGCGACGCGTGGGTTTAGCGTTGCTGATTTCGAAGAGGTCGGTGACATTATTGCTACGGCTCTGATTCAGGGAACAAGCGGAAGTGTCGATGTCGATGGATTGCGTGCGCGGGTGCGCGCCCTGACGGATGCCCATCCTCTCTATGCGGGCCTGAATCAATGAGGGCTCCGTGGGAAGGCGATGCGAAGGTTCTTGATGGCGCTGCTTGCGCACGCCAAATCAAGGATGAACTTCGTGCAAGGGTTGAAGTTTTGCGCGCTCGCGGAGTGCTTCCCGGGCTTGGAACCATCTTGGTCGGCGAGGATCCGGGATCCGTTGCCTATGTTGCTGGAAAGCATCGGGACTGTGCCGAGGTCGGAATTGAATCGATTCGCGTGGATCTGCCCGCTCACGCCAGTTAGGATCAGATTCTCGAGGCCGTGGCTGCTCTGAATGCAGATCCTGCCTGCACGGGGTTCATCGTTCAGCTTCCCTTGCCGCGTGGAGTGGACACGAACCGTATCCTCGAGGCTGTGGATCCTGACAAGGATGCCGATGGTCTTCACCCGACAAATCTGGGCCGATTGGTCCTGCGGGGGAGTGAACCCATTCAATCACCGCTGCCGTGTACTCCGCGTGCTGTCATTGAGTTGATTCAACGCAATGGGATCGACCTTAGTGGTGCTGATGTGTGCGTTGTTGGACGTGGAGTTACTGTCGGTCGTTCAATTGGTCTGCTTCTCACACGTAAAGACATCAATGCGACGGTGACAATCTGTCATACCGGAACGCGGGATTTGGCGGCGCATACGCGGGCGGCGGATGTCGTTGTTGCCGCTACGGGCTATGCGGGCTTAATCACTGCGGATATGGTTCGTCCCGGTGCCGTTGTGCTGGATGTGGGCGTTTCTCGCGTCGTCGATCCGGAAAGTGGAAAGGCGCGCTTGATGGGTGACGTCGCCGACGGTGTTGACCGCGTCGCAGGTTGGCTCTCGCCAAATCCTGGGGGAGTGGGGCCAATGACGCGCGCGCTCTTACTGATGAATGTCGTCGAGGCTGCGGAGCGCGGTACAAACGCGTGAATTTTTATCTGAATAGGTGCAAATAGTCAAGCTTTCATTATTGCTTTTATTAAAGCTTAGCTTTGTGGAAGCTTGACTATTTTCCTTTCAGCCTGTCATTAAACTTGAGCTAAGTTGATTCAATGTTCTGTGAATTCTGCGGCGGGTTTGTTTGCTCTTTTTCTCAAAGACTTGGTTTGAAGCGAAAAGTTACAGCCTCTGAAAGTTAGTTTGGATTAATCTGTCGCGTGCCGCCGTACCTCTACCTGTCTTGAAGCTTGAAGTGTGTGAGAGAGTATTAGAAGCATTCGCGGTTTTTCTTTGGGAAAGAGTTTACTTAACGGTCTCTAACTATTTGTTTCGAGCCTTGCATTTTTTAGGGTATACGTGTAGCTTTCCTGTGAGCAGGGTTACAACCTGTTATCCGGTACCAAGGTGGTTGCCGGTGTTTTCTATGAATTGTCAGGAAGGACAAGTCATGCCAGTTAACTTGAGTGGACGTCATTTCCTCAAGCTCCTCGATTTCACTTCTGATGAAGTTCGCTACCTCATCGACCTCTCGAGCCAGTTCAAGGCACTGAAGCTTACTGGGACGCCCCACCGTTACCTCGAAGGCAAGAACATTGTTCTGCTGTTTGAGAAGACCTCCACGCGTACTCGTTGCGCATTCGAGGTTGCCGGTATGGACCTTGGTATGGGCGTCACCTACCTGGATCCGGGCAGCTCTCAGATGGGCAAGAAGGAATCCATCGAAGACACCGCACGTGTCCTCGGGCGTATGTACGACGGTATTGAGTACCGTGGTTTCGCTCAGGAGATTGTTGAGGATCTTGCGGCGAATGCAGGCGTTCCCGTGTGGAACGGTCTGACCACCGAGTTCCACCCGACTCAGATGATTGCCGACATGCTCACCGTTCAGGAGAACTTCCCCCAGGGAATCAAGGGCCTGAAGTTCGTGTTCATGGGCGATGCTCGTAACAACGTTGCTAACTCGCTGATGGTTGTTTGCTCGAAGCTTGGTCTGCACTTCGTTGCATGCGGCCCGAAGGACCTTATGCCCGCTGAAGAGCTTGTTGCACAGTGCCGTGAGATCGCCGAGGAGACCGGTGCAAGCATCACGCTGACCGATGACCCGGTTGAGGCATGCACTGGTGCTCACGTGGTTTACACCGACATCTGGGTTTCCATGGGCGAGCCGGCGGAGCTGTGGGAGAAGCGCATCAAGGAGCTCAGCCCCTACCGCGTGACCGAGAAGCTTATGGCCCTGACGGATTCCGAGTCGATCTTCATGCACTGCCTGCCCTCTTTCCACGACACCAAGACCACAATCGGCGCAGATATCGCCGAACGTTTCGGTGTCACCGAGATGGAAGTTGAGGATGCGGTGTTTGAGTCCTCGAAGTCCCGTGTCTTTGATGAGGCGGAAAACCGCATGCACACCATCAAGGCCGTGATGTACGCAACCTTGAAGTGAGGTTGTTGTGGGACAACGACTTGTAATTGCACTTGGTGGTAATGCCCTTGGCAATACCCCCGCTGAGCAACTTGAACTGATCAAGGAGACCGCTCGGACCATTGTCGATCTCGTTGAGCTTGGCAATGACGTGATCGTTACGCATGGTAACGGTCCCCAGGTCGGAATGATCAAGGTTGCAACCGATAACTCGGCAACCAAGGTTGGCGGCACTCCCAGCATTCCGTTCCCGGAGTGTGGCGCTATGTCGCAGGGCTACATTGGTTACCATCTCCAGCAGGCGATTGATAATGAACTTGCTGTTCGTTCTATCGACCGCCACTGCGCTTCAGTGGTGACGCAGACTGAGGTTAACGCAGATGATCCTGCGTTCTCTAAGCCTTCAAAGCCCGTGGGCGCCTTCTTCACGGAAGAAGAGGCCAAGGCTCTGATGGAAGAGACGGGTAACACTTACGTTGAGGATGCCGGCCGCGGATGGCGTTGGGTGGTTGCTTCCCCGCTGCCGACTCGAATCGTGGAGATTCCCGTTGTTAAGTCATTGATCGATGCTGGTCATATCGTTGTTGCCGTTGGTGGCGGCGGTATCCCGGTTGTGTCGACCGATGAAGGGTTCAGTGGTGTTCCTGCAGTGATCGATAAGGACCGCTCGGCAGCGCTGCTGGCACAGGAAGTTAATGCTGATCTTCTGGTTGTACTGACCGCAGTTGATCAGGTTGCAATTAACTTCAACAAGCCGGATCAAGAGAATCTGGCGACGATGACGCTCGCAGATTGCCATCGTTACATCGATGAAGGCCAGTTTGCGCCTGGTTCAATGCTCCCGAAGGTTGAAGCCTGCATGGGATTTGTTGAAGGCAGCGCTGGAAAGAGCGCCCTGATCACCTCACTCAAGCGCGCAAAGGAAGCGCTTGCAGGTGAAACGGGTACTCGCATTCTCGCGGAGTAGTGCTCACGCGTGTTGCTGCCTCCACTTGATGAAATGCGAGTGGAGGCAGCAACGCGTTGCATATTTTTATACCTACAGCGTTGTAAAGGACATTGGAGTCTGTAATGACATCAACAGCAGTTGCGGATCCGCAAGCTACTCCGCAAGCAGAAGCGCCAAAGCGGCGTTTTAAACTACATGTGCCTACTGCATTCACCATCCTCTTCATTCTTACTGTGATCGCTGTTGCGGCAACATGGATGGTCCCAGCAGGTTCTTACTCGAAGCTGGCATTCGATTCTTCGAGCCAGATGCTTCAGGTCACCTCTCCTCAAGGTGAAGTTGAGAGTCTTCCCGCAACACAGGAACAACTCGATAAGCTCAACGTTAAGATCGGCATTGAAAAGTTCACCGGTGGATCGCTGAAGAAGCCAATTTCGATCCCCGGAACCTACCAGCGTCTCGATTCGACTCCCCAAGGAATTGCAGATATCACCCAAAGTATGGTGACCGGTACAGTTGAAGCTGCCGACATCATCGTCTTTATCCTTGTTCTTGGTGGTCTGATCGGTGTCGTCAATGCAACTGGCGCCTTTGAGGCCGGCCTTCTAGCACTAACAAAGAAGACGAAGGGACGCGAGTTCGCGCTCGTCTTCATGGTCTCACTCCTGATGGTCCTCGGTGGAACAAGCTGCGGCCTTGAAGAAGAGGCGGTGGCGTTCTATCCGATCCTTGTTCCAGTCTTCTTAGCGCTAGGATATGACTCGATCATCTGTGTCGGTGCCATCTTCCTAGCGGGCTCGATGGGAACAACCTTCTCGACCATCAATCCCTTCTCGGTGGTCATCGCGTCTAATGCTGCTGGCATTGTCTTTACTGAAGGCTTGGCTTGGCGTGTTGCCGGATGCGTCGTCGGCGCTGCAGTCGTCATTGGCTACTTGTGGTGGTACGCAAAGAAGATTAAGGCTAATCCTGCAGCATCCTACACTTGGGAAGACCACGAAGCGTTCAACGCTCAGTGGGCCCTGAAGAGCACCAATGAGGGCTTCGAGTTTAACTGGCAGAAGAAGCTCATCCTTATCCTCTTCGTTGCAGCATTCCCGATCATGGTGTGGGGTGTTATGAGCCAGGGCTGGTGGTTCCCGACCATGGCCGCATCCTTCCTTGCAATCACGATTGTCATCATGCTCCTTTCGCTCTTCGGTAAGAGCCGTCTGAACGAAAAGGCTCTGGTTGATGCATTCACCGAAGGTTCGTCGAGCTTGGTGGGCGTCTCCCTGATCATTGGTCTTGCTCGTGGTATCAACTACGTCATGGAGCAAGGCAAGATCTCCGATACCCTGCTGTACTACTCCTCGAATATGGTTGAAGGTATGAGCGGTCCGCTGTTCATCTTGGCGATGCTCGTGATCTTCTTCTTCCTTGGATTTATCGTCCCGTCCTCTTCGGGCCTTGCCGTTCTCTCGATGCCAATTTTCGCTCCTTTGGCCGATACCGTTGGTATGCCTCGTTGGATCATCGTTTGTGCTTACCAGTGGGGTCAATACGCGATGCTCTTCCTCGCTCCGACCGGCTTGGTTATGGCAACGCTGCAGATGCTCGATATGAAGTACTCTCACTGGCTTAAGTTCGTCTGGCCAATGGTTGCTTTCGTCCTCGGCTTCGGTGGCCTCATGCTTGTCGCTCAGGTTTTGACCGCCTGAGAGACTGAGCAAATACCCGACGCTCAACCTGATACAACCCGGTAATTTTCCCGGTTGTGCGGTCGTAAGCAATGGGTACCTCCCTCGACTTTGGGGGAAAAGGAGAAAGAAGAAGGCTCGGGGTCTGTGTTCGGTGTTGCGACGACACAGGCCCCGAGTCCTTTCTATAGCAATGTTGCGCTTTCAATGAAGATGCGCGGCACGAAGTACGTCCCTCTTTCACCAAAGGTCAATTCGATTGCTCTCGTGAGCCATAAGATATGAGCCACGATAATTCTGAGGAATTCGATAATGAACGAATCGCGTTCTTGTTCAACACTCAGCACGTCTGAGACTCAACATTTACCTGTTTCCGATTCGGCCCCTGACCATGAACGTACCGATTTAGCGCGCGGGTTAAATCGGAGACATATGCAGATGATCGCGATTGGAGGTGCGATCGGAACTGGCTTGTTCGTCGCATCTGGAGCGACTGTATCAACTGCTGGTCCAGGTGGTGCTCTGGTTGCCTACGCTGCCGTAGGCATCATGGTTTTACTTGTTATGCAGTCACTCAGTGAGATGAGTGCTCATATGCCTGTTGTGGGCAACTATCAAACTTATGCATCTCGTTTTATTAGTCCCTCGTTCGGCTTCGCAATGGTGTGGAACTCTTGGTTTAACTGGACAGTGACGGTATCAGCGGATCTTGTAGCCGCGGGTATTGTGATGTCCTATTGGTTCCCGGATGTGCCTGGCTGGGCGTGGGCCGCAGGATTCTTGCTACTGTTGACGGTCCTTAATGCTCTGAGTGCACGTATCTATGGTGAGGCGGAGTACTGGCTAGCAGCCATTAAAGTCGTCACGATCATTGTTTTTCTTCTCGCCGGAATTGCAATGATTGTGGGCGTGCTGGGACATGGCTCTCCTGGACTAGCGAACTGGCGAATTGGTGATGCGCCCTTCCATGGGGGGCTTCTCCCCATGGTTTCAGTATTTATGATCGCGAGCTTTTCCTTCCAAGGCACTGAACTTGTTGGAGTTGCCGCTGCGGAATCCGGGAATCCTCGCCGAGATGTTCCTCGCGCGATTAAGTCGGTCTTTTGGCGGATTATGTTCTTCTATATCGGAGCGATCGCAGTTATTGGAACCCTTATTCCATTCACCGATCCAAATCTCTTGAGAAATACCGAATCGGACATCGCCTATTCGCCATTTACTTTGGTGTTTGATCGCCTAGGTATTGCTGCCGCAGCAGCTGTCATGAATGCGGTGATCCTTACCTCTATCCTTTCGGCAGGAAATTCAGGTTTGTATGCCTCATCGAGGATGCTGCATGCGCTTGCAGTGAATGGCCATGCTCCGAGGATGTTCTGTCATGTGACGAAAAAGGGAGTTCCGAGGAATGCGATGCTCGCGACAATTGTGGTTTCAGCTCTGGGTTTCTGTACCGCACTAGTTGGTGAGGGAGCCGCCTACAGTTGGCTTGTTAGCATTGTTGGCGTATCAGGTATCTTCATGTGGCTGGGGATTTGCGCCTGCCACATTCGCTTCCGTCGCGCCTACCTGCTTCAAGGCTACAAACTCGATGACTTGCCTTATCGTGCGCCTTTCTTCCCCTTCGCACCCATTCTCGCATTTGCCATGTGCTTAATTGTCCTTTTTGGACAGAACTACGAGGCAGTTCTCGCTGGAGACGTATGGGATGCCCTTTCCTCTTATATCGGGGTTCCTTTATTCCTTGGAGTGTGGTTGGGCTACCACCTTGTGAAAAAGGATCGGATGACTCCTCTCGCTGAACTCGATGTTCAGGGAGTGTCTTTTCAGGAGGCCAGTGAATAATTTCGTTTCCATAGCGAGAGTTGGTGCTTAGCTGATGTAAGACGGCGCCGAGGTCTGAAATCCTTGTGGGGTTTCGAGGCCTCGGCGCTTGCGTTTATGCAGTTTTCCGGCACGTTAGCTTCAACGCGTGAATTGATTGCCGAGGCCGGGGTCAGCGGTGAGGTCACCGGTAATAGTGAACGTGTTCTGAGTGGCCATAGTTAAGCCAGCTTTCTATTGGAGTGGTGGTGTTTTTGGTTAAGCTTCAGTGCCAAATACCGTTTGCGCCACGGTGCATTTCCTTACCGTCGTTACCCCAGCAATGAGTAGGGTCGCTTCCGAGGCTTCCAGAGCAAGTCCAGCCCAAGCTCGGGTCCATAGTCTCGGTTTTAACCCAGTAAGACTGGCCGGACGAGGACGAGCCACCCTGAGAGGCGTTAGCGGAACCGGTTGAGCGCGAGGCGGAGCCTCCACCGTTATTGCTGTAAGAACGTCCAGCGGTAGAACCAGCGGAACGGGAATAAGAGCCACCGGCGTTACTGTAGGAAGAACTGCCAGCGTTAGACGAGGCTGCAGCGGCCTGCTCGGCTTCCCACTGACCATGCGAATCATGAACCTGATTCGACTTCTCACCCAAAGCATTCACGGAATCGGTGAGCTTCTTTTCCTCATCGATGTTCCACTTGCGGTCATCGCCCACGTGCGAGCGGTTCTTCACAGCTTCGCGTGCTTCGTCAATAGTCTTAGCCGTGTCGTCGATGGTGGACTGTAGGCCGTCGCGGGTCGCATTGTCCTTGACTTTCCCATCGGTTTCACCCATGAGATTCTTCGCCTCATTCACGGCCTGATCTGCCTTGTTGACAGCCTCATCAAGCTTCCTGATGGTCAGATCGTCGAGTTCACCTGCGATAGGGGCCAGAGCAGCGTTGAGCTTGTTAGTGGAGGTCTTAGCTTGATCGAGGACCTTCTTCAGTGACTCGATCTTTTCGTTACTGGCCTTCGCATTGTTGGGGGCCTCAGCCAGAGCGGTAACAGTCGCATCCGAATCCGCGTAAGCAGCTTTAAGGGCAGTTACGTTCTCTGACTCAAGGCCATATTCACCGGCCAGCGCAATGGAAGCCTGAGCAGACTCGCGGGCAGTGGTGAAGTCATTATCCACATCGACTAATTGAGCTTGAATATCCTTCACAGCCGCGGCAGTCGAATGCGCGGTAAAGGCATAAGCTCCGCTTGCTGCAATCGCGATGATGACCACTCCGGAGAGTGCAAGTATTCTGCGTTTCCGGCGGGGTGAGGCCGTTGCTTGCTGGTCGAGTGAGGGGGTGGGAATGGGATCTGTTGAATCGAGATCGGCGGAAGAAATTGAGTGCACGGGAAGATATCCTTAAAACCGACTACTGGATGTGTTGGGATATTTTCAGTGTACGCTCAGCAATTTTTGATGTGGTGAACTTGTTGTGTGATTTCTTCCCCTTTCTGAAGTTTGAGGATTCAGTCGCCCGCTCTATTTCCTATGTCGCGGCTTCGCCTGATTCTGAGTTGTTCGTCGCCCAGGAATGACTTTATCGAGAATCCAGATGATGGCACTTTGGACGAAAGAAACCTCTGTCACGATGTAGGCAATGGTCATAAGTGTGGGGAGAAAGAAAAACGTGATAGCGACATTGGATAGACGAAAGGAGCACTCTGACGCACAAAACAAGAGTGCTTTCGCGTGCATCAACGAATAGATGCTCAGTGCGGTGTAGGGGAGGAGTCCCCATTTATTGACAATGCTCTGTTTCTTTTGGGTGGAATAGTCTGTTTCTTTAAGGGCCCACAGCATGAAGTACTTAAATGCTGCAATACTCAGAAAGCCAATGAAAATTACCACGAGTGCGATGTCGTAATCGTGGGATAGGGATGAAGGCCAGAGCGCGGACGAATTCATGATTCAAGCATAAGTCGCTGTCGCAGTATGAGGTTCTCCTAGTTCTCGTCTTGGGGTGGGAGTGTTCGGCCTGGCGGTAGGTGTTTTTTGGCGTTGTCGAGCAGATTGGGGTCGGGTGTAAAGCAGAAAATGATGGTTTCTGGCGAGTTCCCCCAGCGTGAAAGAGTGATGCCAATGAGTTCGAAGGTCCCGGTGCCAGGTATTGTGACAGGCTCTCCTTCCACAAGGTCTCCTCCGTATGAGGGCAAGTCCACATCCTCGGGCCAACCGCCTCCGATGTTTGCCTTCATCTGTCCATTTTCAATTCGTGCTTCGTTGAATATGAAGCTGGGAAATTGGCTTCCTTGGACTGGGCGGAAAATGGTATTGGAATGTACTGCTGCGGTTTGGCAGGGTTGTGACATGGGTTCCTTCACTTCGTAATGTTGTGTGCATCCGCCAAGTAATAGTGGGATTGTGAGAGTGCTGCTCAGAAGCAGGGCTGTTGGGTGTCTCTTGACCATTACGG
>CALIEP010000284.1 GCA_938022345.1 uncultured Actinomyces sp. | reverse complement strand
ATCTACACACCCAACCCCCACCACGTCAAACCAAAACCACGTGAACCAGCACACATTACCGTTTCAGGCCCTAGATTTTTATCATTATTGCCAATTCTTTACCATTGCTATACGATTAGCTCAACGTTTTCGCAGCGGCTATTGGGGCCTCCCAATCGGCGAGATTCTGCGGTTTTACTGGCCATTTCGACTGAGGAGCTCTCATGGCAAGCATCCTGGATGCAATCTCTACGGCCTTGTACAGCTACATCCTGATCATTCTTCTGATCGGTACCGGCTTGTACTTCTTTATCCGAACGAAGGCACTTCCACTCCGGATGTTCTGGGAGTCGATTCGTGTCGTTATGGAAAAACCCGAGAAAGATAGCGACTTCTCCTCGTTCCGCGCACTGATGGTCTCCACAGCCTCGCGCGTGGGCGTAGGTAACATCGCCGGTGTCGCAACGGCTATTGCGCTGGGCGGTGCTGGAGCGGTCTTTTGGATGTGGGTTATCGCGACCGTCGGCTCGGCCTCGGCTTTCATCGAATCAACCCTGGCTCAGATTTATAAGCGTCGCTCCGCTCACGGTCATTCCTTCGGCGGCCCCGCCTACTACATCAAGGATGGCTTGGGCCAGGGATGGTTGGCAGTCGTCTTCGCAATTGCCTTGATCGTTACCTACATGGGTGGATTTAACCTGCTTGCTTCCTTCAACGTCAACCAGGCATTCAGCGCATACAGCTGGTACCACGCCAGCTACACGCCGTACATCATCGGCGGCCTGCTTGCTGTTGCAATGGCAGGTTCAATCTTTGGCGGAACTCGTCGCCTTTCGGACATCACTTCTTTCCTCGTCCCGGTCATGGCAATTATTTACTTGGGCGTCGGAATCGTTGTTGTGCTGATCAATTGGCAGAACATCCCCTCGATGCTCGAATCAATCTTTGCAGGCGCTTTCGACTTCAAGGTAATCTTCCCCGGCTTCGCAGGATCGGCAGTCATGTACGGTATTAAGCGCGGACTGTACTCTAACGAAGCCGGTGTCGGTTCCGCTCCCAACGCCGCAGCTTCTGCCTCGGTGTCCCACCCCGTCAAGCAGGGTCTGGTTCAGATGCTCTCTGTCTTTATCGACACAATGATCATCTGCACAATCACCGCCTTCGTGATCCTCTCCTCCAACGTCGAACTTAACGGAGACGTGACCGGTGCTCCCCTGGTTCAGAACGCAATGGCCTCGAACATCGGTTCCTTCGCAGGTCCTTTCACC
>CALIEP010000283.1 GCA_938022345.1 uncultured Actinomyces sp. | reverse complement strand
GGGAACTCGCTGTACTCGGTGCACTCCCCCTTCATACTTCAGGTGCGCCCACACTCCTTCATCTGGTGCGGGATTACCAGACGCTCTAATCGCAAGGGTGACTTCTTTAAAACCGCCTAGCTCCGTGTAAGTGGAGGACAACTCACTGGTCTTCCACCCCTTCGAATCCGCGTAGCGCAGATACATCCGGGCAAGATCAGCGGCAAAGAGCGCGGATTCTTCACCGCCTTCACCTGCTTTGATTTCCAAGATGACATCACAGGCATCATCGGGATCTCGCGGCGCAAGGATAGACAGAAGATGTTCGTGAGCGGTTCGCTCTGCTTCTTCCAATGCGGGGATTTCCTCTGCGAAAGAGGAATCATCTTCGGCAAGCTCCCGAGCGGCCTCGAGATCTCCCTGCGCATGCTCCAGCTGATCCGCAGCGGCTTTAATGCGCGAAAGCTCCGCGTAACGACGAGAGACTTGCTTGAGAAGCTTGGGAGAAGAAAGGACATCCGGATCTGACATTCGAGTTTCAAGCTGCGCGTGTTCGTCAAGTAGCGCGTCCAATGCGGAGAATTCTTCTCCAAGAGCACTCATGTCTGATCCTTCCTGCGGGAGTAGTTCAAGGGTAGCCGTTTAAACACATCGGCGCCGACGACCATAAGTCGTCGGCGCCGATTAAAAGCTCACTTGGAGGGGCGTACGCGCTTTCCGTAACGCGCCTCGAAACGGGCGACACGACCGCCGGTGTCGAGGATCTTCTGCTTGCCGGTGTAGAACGGGTGGCAAGCGGAGCAAACGTCCACGCGCATCTCGCCAGAGGTGATGGTGGAACGGGTGTGGAAGGTGTTGCCGCAGGTGCAGGTCACAACGGTGTCCACGTATTCGGGGTGAATGCCCTTCTTCATGGAAATATCTCCTGGATCGTTTGGTGCTCCGGGTCCGAAATGCAGTGCTCATCGCATCTGGCAACGAGTCACCTTCTTCGATTCTCTCAAAGAAGCACTCCGGTGAGGCGGAAGCCGACATGACATTATGCCATGCGAATCGCTATTTTTTCACGCTCAGTTCATTCGCCGTGCGTGAAATAGGTAATGCTCTGGTCTAGAACGACGAGGAAGACCCAGATCCCGAGAAGCCCCCTCCTGAGCTTCCATAGTCGCTACTCGATGAATCACTACTGGGTGTCCATGAGTGAGCGGACTGATAATACGAACGATCAGTCGCTAGAGGTTGATAGAGGTACCAGTTATCCGTGGAGGAGTTCCAACCTGCATAGGTACCGAATGCGGCAGCCTTCAAAGCAGCAAGATCGATACCCGCGGACTGAGAGTTCAAGCGGATCGTTTTCGCAGGATCGTAGTTATGTAGAACACCGTTCAGGTGGTAGTACCCCGTGTAATCAGCAGAATAGGCGGCTTCGCGTTCCTTCTGGGAGTTCTCCCACTGCTCGTACCGCTTATCGCTATTCGAGGAGGGATCAGCTTTCAAGGAGGCAAGAATAATTCCCTTTGCCCAGCGGCGGGTACCTTCAGCAATTTCATCGAGCTTTTCAAGAGCCGCGATTGGAGTAATACCGCCCTTTGCCAATTGCTCTTTAAGGGAGTCGATCAGCGCCATTTGCTGGCTGGACCACTGCAGGATTTCATCACGACCACGTATGGCATCTGGAGTGCCCAATTCCTCACTCACAGAAGTCACCAATTCGCAGAGGACCTCGAGGTCTTCCATGACCGGACCAATCTCTTTCATCCAGACGTCAACCCATCCGGCTCCCAGATTGAAGAACTCAGCCGCGGCAGCGAAGGTGTCATCGCTCGCATCCATAGATTCGGTACGCTGGCGCAAGTCGCCACTGGCGTTATTGAGCGCTGCGCTGAGGGTTTGTAATAAGGTGGGATTACCGATTTCATCCCATTCTTTCCCGGCCTCGACGAAATCTGACTCATAGCGCTTGTAACGCATATCAAGTCCGGTCTTGTATTTACCTGCATCCCCGATACCTGCAAATGCTTGCTCTGCACGGTAGCGATCAGCCTGAACAACATCCCAGTGTGCTCGCGCTTCACGAAGGTTGCGCTTTGTCGAGGAACGCAGACGGAACCCCCGAAGCAGGTTCGCTGCACCGGCAATCAGCAAGACGAAAGAGTAGAAAGGCGGGACAGAGTCTTCCCCACCGTTACCGGAAGAGTCAGGCACATACTTGGCAGCCGTCTGAGCTGCCTGGAGCATCCCTTGACTCCACTCCCCTGATAGAAAGTCATCCTTCGCAGCCTCTTGAATTGTGCTTTGTTTTGAGGAAGAAACCTTGACGTCTTCACCAAAATACGTCCCAACTTTCCGGTAGCTGGGGGAAACCGCAAGAATTACCAGGCCGTCTGCCCACTTATCTCGGCTCGCAGATAACCATTCTTTGTGGTTTGAACGAGCATAGTTCAAGACTGCTTCGTTGAGATTGCCTGTCGGTACGTTATCGGTTGAGAGAATCACCAGTTTAACAGGCTGACGAAATCCAATGGATTCCATTGCAGTACCCAAGGATTGCCCGTTGACATCTTCGAAGACTGACGATTGATCTTCAACAACAACCTCAGGAGCGAAATCGGCCTTACTTGCTCCGCTGATCCCGTTTTGGATAAAAGAACTCAGGAAAAACAGCGGACACACAGCCATCAGTGCTAGCGAAAGCACTAATCGAACCACGCCGCGTCGACGCGTGTTCTGAGATTTTTCGGGAGTTTCGGGTGAAGCTTGAGGTGTATTCGACATGAAGCTATTTCTCCTAACGCAGACTCACTGAGGATACGCGCACCGTCAAAGACTAAACAAATGGACGCTAGCCAATCATGCGTGTCTGCAGGCTGGCCTCGTCGCTAGAAAGAAGAAGACGGTAGACTCCACGTTGCTTTGCGCTGAGCTTTTTCTTCTGTCTGAGTTCAGAAGAAGGACGAGGTTTACGCGCCACGCTTATTGCTCTCCTCACATGGTGTTTTTAGAGTGTCTCAGCAACCCAAAACAAACGGGGGCGAAAGGATTTCTCCTTCCGTCCCCGTCAGTCTCGCCGATTAGTCGGCAGATGGCACTTGCTTTTGAACCAGCATGAGGAATTCTGCGTTCGACTGCGTTTCCTTCAAACGATCCAAAACCGCTTCCAGCGCACTTTGCTGATCCAAAGTGCCCAAAACACGGCGCAGCTTCCACATAATGCGCAATTCTTCGGGCTTCAGCAGCATTTCTTCGCGACGCGTTCCCGAGGCATTGATGTCAATGGCAGGGAAGATTCGGCGGTCAGCAAGCTGGCGTGACAGACGCAGTTCCATGTTGCCAGTACCCTTGAACTCTTCGAAGATCACCTCATCCATCTTCGAACCGGTCTCAACAAGAGCCGAAGCGATGATGGTCAGCGATCCGCCCTCGCGCAGGTTACGTGCGCCACCAAAGAACTTCTTGGGCGGGTAGAGCGCCGAGGCGTCAACACCACCGGAGAGGATTCGACCCGAGGCCGGTGCGGCGAGGTTGTACGCACGCGAAAGCCTGGTGATTGAGTCAAGAAGAACGACGACATCTTGACCGAGCTCGACCAGACGCTTGGCGCGTTCAATCGCCAGCTCAGCAACAATTGCGTGATCTGATGCGGGACGATCAAAGGTCGAGGCAATCACCTCACCCTTGACGATGGAGCGCATATCGGTGACTTCTTCAGGACGCTCATCAACCATAACAACCATGAGGTGAACCTCGGGGTTATTCAATTCGATTGCCTTGGCAATCTGCTGGATAACCATGGTCTTGCCGGCCTTCGGAGGCGAAACAATCAAACCACGCTGGCCCTTACCAATGGGGGCAACCAAGTCGATCACGCGAGGGGTGAAGGCCTTTGCCGAGGTCTCCATTCGCAGTTGCTGGTCGGGGTAAATCGGCGTGAGCTTGGAGAACTCGCGGCGCGCCTGCGCGTCCTCAATGCTCATACCGTTGACAGAGTCAACGCGAACCAGCGCGTTGTACTTCTGGCGCTGGCGCTCGCCTTCACGGGGCGCACGAACCGCACCTGCGACAGCATCACCGGGACGCAGTCCCCAGCGACGAACATTGCCGAGAGTGACATAAACGTCATTAGGTCCGGGCAGGTAGCCGGAGGTACGAACGAATGCGTGGTTTTCTTGAACGTCCAAGATGCCCGCAATCGGTGCAAGATTCTCTTCGGAGACCGGCGCAGACTCGCGACGCTCGCCACGCTCCACGCGTTCATTGCGCTCACCGCGTTCACGACGTCCCTCACGTCCGCGTCCACGGCGGCGCCCTTCACGATCACGACGGGAACGATCGCGAGCCTCGGGATCATCACTATCGGGAAGAGCAATCTCAATGTGCTGCGCCGGCGCGGGAGCACTTTCCTCTTCTTCGTGACGGGTCGGGGTTGGCAGATCCAAGGTAACAGTCTGCGGTTCTGCAGCCTCACTGGAAACAACGCGACGACGACGGCTCTTTCGCGGAAGGCCAGCGTCATTCGATGAACGTTCTTCCGAGGTTGTCTGCGAAACGGGAGCAGGCAGTTCAATATTGATCTGCGGGGTTTCGCTTGCTTCCTCACGCGCAACGCGACGGCGACGCGAACGCGGGGCCTCTTCTTGTTTGGGCGCGCCACCTTGCGCAGCACTGAGCGCCTCAATCAGCTGGGGCTTACGCATTGCAGAAACGCCTTTAAGGCCCAATTCGGTGGCCATGGCTTTGAGTTCCACCAACTTCATGCGCGACAATTCGCGCTCTTGGGTGGTCACATCGTTGCTCAACTGATAATCCTCACATGCATGGTCTCACAACAGACCAGGTGAACTTCTCAATCAACATGAGATGAATAGAAAGGACATGTCCCAACAGGAACACGGAAGAATTTCCACATTTGGAGATCGAAGGATTTCCTTCAGTGCGATAGTAGCAAGCTCAACGCGTTTTCTCACTACTTTCACGCAAACAGTTTTGCTCTGCGCGCTAAATCACACAAATAAGCATCCACCGTTAATCTTTGAAAGATTGCCGCGAGTAATTTGAAGACCTGACGTGGCAAGTTTCAAAGGACGCACTGCCCCTCCTGCTGCCTGAGCATCGGCTTGAACCTTGGGATCAATGCTTTCAAGACTGAGCACTGTTGGTCCCGCACCAGAAATTACCGCTGCTTTACCAGCACCACGAAGCCAGGTCACCAAAGCATGAGAAGGTTGCATTGATTGACGTCGATAGTCTTGGTGCAGGCGATCTTCGGTCGCAGCCATGAGCAGGTCATGAATATTCTTCCCCGCCCCAATGACATGGTTTTGCCCACTAAGGACAGCAGCCAAGATTCCAGCACGCGAAAGATTAAATTTTGCATCATCAAAGGGGACCTGCTGCGGAAGCACAGCGCGCGCTTTCGAGGTCGCCAGCTCAAAATCAGGAATAAAGGCAACGGGCTCAATCGGCGCCTCCCCTGCAAGACGTAACATGCCCGGCAGCTCGCCATCCATCCATGAAATCGTCACTCCGCCCGAGATAGCTGGGGCGACGTTATCCGGATGGCCTTCCATCTCGGTCGCAATTGAAAGGATGTCCTCCGCGGTAAGCGCCTCGGGATCTCCAATAAGCGCACGAGCAAGCCCAAGACCAGCGACGATTGCCGAGGCCGAGGAACCAAGGCCTCGAGAATGAGGAATCCGGTTCATACAGCGCATCTGGATGCCAACCTGTGCAACGCCCGCTGCATCCAACCCCATGCGCAGCGCCTGAACAACAAGGTGATTTTCGCCTTCGTCGAGGACTCCCGCCCCTTCACCTTCAACGGTCACGTGGGTTGTCCCCGCGGTCGCATGGACACTCACCTCATCCCACAGGTCTAAGGCAAGACCGAAGGAATCAAAACCGGGTCCGAGATTAGCCGAGGTAGCGGGAACGCGAACAGCGACGAAATCTTGAGTGATGCGCATGGAGGGTCACTTTCCAGAATTTAGATATCCAGGAGCGGGAAGATTGCGGGTGGAACATGAGCGCTGAGCTCATGCACCAGAGCCTCGACGAGGCCATGAGCACGGTCTCGCGCGATAGCCTGGGTCGTCAGGGTCACAACGCTTTCTCCTTCAGTATCCCCCGCTTCGATATCGATCTCCTGTAGCGACACTTCGAGTGAGGAACACACTCGGCTCACAGACTCACTCACACCTGAAGTCATCGGGACGCTCAAACGGATGATGAATGGCGAAACAACGCTCCAATTGTCTGCAAGCCTCACAGGTAACTCATCTTCTTCACGCATTGCCCCCAGCCCGCAAAGACGGTCACGCGCGGCGGCAACAATGTCCCCCAAGACAGCCGAGGCCGTTGGGAAGCCACCCGCCCCAAGGCCCAAGAAAGAGAGTGTTCCCGCAGCCTGGGCATTGACAAATACGCCGTTTGCGGGCCCATGAAGAGAGGCGAAGGCATGATCGAGAGAGACAAAAGTCGGCTCAACCCCTAGACGAAGAACAGGCTCTCCTGCCTCCTCGTCATATTGAGCGCGAGCTACAAGCTTAATGACGTAGCCCAGATGCTCGGCCAGCGCAATGTCATCTCTCGACAGCGCGGTGATCCCCTGACGGGGTACGCTCTCAACGCTGACCCATCGCCCAAAGGAGAGCGAGGACATAATCGCGCATTTAGCTGAGGCATCATAGCCCTCAACATCGGCACTGGGATCAGCCTCTGCGAAACCCAATTCCTGGGCCTGAGCCAAAGCTTCGCCATAGTCCGCGCCCTGAGTGGTCATTTGATCAAGAATAAAGTTCGTCGTCCCATTGACGACTCCAGCAATCTGGCGAACCCGGTCGCCACGCAGAGAGGACATCAAAGCGCCAATCACAGGAATTGCACCGGCAACGGCGGCTTCGAAGTAGAGGCGGGTATTCGCCTCGCGCGCAGCAGCAAAAAGCTCGGGCCCACGAGAAGCAATAAGAGCCTTATTACCGGTGATGACCGCGCTGCCATTCTTCAGGGCAGCCATGACATAGTCGTAAGCCGGATCGACCCCGCCGATCAATTCAACGACAAGATCTTTTCCCGCAACGACTTCATAGGGATCAGTCGTCAGCAATGAAGAATCAATAGGAAAGGCGCGCTTGGCGTCTAGGCGTCGAACGAGCACGGATTGAACCTCGAGTCGAGTACCCAAACGACGTTCATGCTCATCTGACCACTGTTGAAGAAGGTGGATCACATGAGCGCCAACAGTGCCCGCACCCAAAACTCCAATACGGATCGGGGATGGTGTCGTATTCACATTTACTCCTCATGGCGCCAAATCGGCACGTATATAAAATCAGCTGAGATTGCTCATGGACCAGTGACGAGTCTACTGTGCACTCCCCCTGAAGGCACAGGCTCATCGACCAATGAACTGCATGCAGCACACTCGAAGACTAAAAAGGACTTTTGTCCTAAACTATGAGTGACCGGAGCGACAAAAGTCCCAGATTGTTAGACATGGCATATACACAGAACAGGCATAAAGATGCTGTCGATGCACCAAGTGCGAGAGACTATTAGCAGATGCCCGATACGGCACCAAAGATGAGGCCGACGCCTTATCAACCGGAGGTTTTCAGTCCGAAAGCCACGGCAACCGAGAAGAGGGAACATGACTGATCAGCAGACCGCCGACGTCACGACCGACGCCTGGGACGGTTTCGTCAAGGGCCATTGGTCCGAAGCAATCGACGTGCGCGACTTCATCCAGCGCAACTACACCCCTTACGAAGGAGATGCCTCCTTCCTGGCCGGGCCGACCGAAAAGACCCTGCGCGTCTGGGAGACGCTCGAAAAGGACTACCTGTCCAAGGAACGTAAGGTTCGCATCCTCGATGTTGACACCCACACTCCCGCCGATATCGACGCTTTCAAGCCCGGTTACATCAGCGATGATGACGACGTCATCGTCGGCCTGCAGACCGATGCGCCTCTGAAGCGCGCAATGATGCCAAACGGCGGCTGGCGTATGGTCGAGACCGCTATTAAGGAGGCTGGCAAGGAGGTCGACCCCGAGGTCAAGAAGATCTTCACCCAGTATTTTTTTTTTAATTATTAGGCGTTCTTCGATATCTACACGCCTCGTATCCGCGCAGCGCGTTCCTCCCACATCATCACCGGTCTTCCCGATGCGTACGGCCGTGGCCGTATCATTGGCGACTACCGTCGTGTTGCACTGTACGGTGTTGACTACCTGATCGAGGAGAAGCAGAAGGATAAAGATCGCTACGCAGATCAGCCCTTCTCAGAGCACTGGGCACGCTACCGCGAGGAGCACTCGGAGCAGATCAAGGCTCTGAAGAAGCTTAAGAAGATGGCAGCCGACTACGGCTTCGACATCTCCGGCCCCGCTCGCAACGCACATGAAGCAGTCCAGTGGACCTACTTCGGCTACCTTGCCTCTGTGAAGTCCCAGGACGGCGCCGCAATGTCGATCGGCCGTCTCTACGCATTCTTCGACTGCTACTTCGAGCGCGACCTTAAGCGCGGAACCCTCACCGAGCTCGAGGCTCAGGAGATCATCGACTCCCTGGTCATCAAGCTCCGCATCCCCCGCTTCCTGCGCACTATCGATTACGATCAGATCTTCTCCGTAGATCCCTACTGGGCAACCTGGTCGGATGCAGGATTTGGCGAAGATGGACGCACCTTGGTCACCAAGACTGCATTCCGTCTTCTGCAGACCCTGCGTAACCTGGGCCCCGCACCCGAGCCGAACATCACCATCTTCTGGGATGAGAAGCTCCCCAAGGGCTACAAGGAATTCTGTGCACTGATCTCGATCGAGACCTCCTCGATCCAGTACGAATCTGATGAGCAGATTCGTGAGCACTGGGGC
>CALIEP010000282.1 GCA_938022345.1 uncultured Actinomyces sp. | reverse complement strand
GGGTGAAGAATGAGGGGAGCCATTAGGTGGCTGAAACGCAAGAACCAACAGTCGATGACGGATCAGACGGCTACGGCGCGTCAGATATCACCGTCCTCGAAGGTTTGGAGGCGGTGCGTAAGCGCCCCGGTATGTACATCGGGTCAACCGGTGAGCGCGGCTTACATCACCTGGTGTATGAGGTTGTAGATAACTCCGTTGACGAGGCCTTGGCTGGCTACGCGGACCACATTGAGGTCACGATCTTGGCCGATGGCGGCGTTCGCGTCGTCGATAACGGACGCGGTATTCCCGTTGATGAGCACCCGACCGAGCACAAGCCAACGGTTGAGGTCGTCATGACCATCCTGCACGCGGGCGGTAAGTTCGGCGGTGGCGGTTACGCGGTTTCCGGCGGTCTTCACGGTGTGGGTATTTCGGTTGTGAATGCCTTGTCTACGCGTGTTGACACGGAGATTCGCAGGCAGGGATACGTATGGCGGATGTCCTTTGCTAACGGCGGTCACCCCATTACCGAATTGGTTCGTGGTGAAGAGACCACTGAAACCGGAACGACACAAACTTTCTACCCGGATCCCGAAATCTTTGAGACCACCGTCTTCGATTTCGAAACCATGCGTCAGCGCTTCCAGCAGATGGCATTCCTCAACAAGGGATTGCGTATCACCCTGACCGATGAGCGCGAAACTGCCACGGATGAAGGCGACGAAATCGCGGGCGACGAGCAGGCCTCGGAAGAAAAGCACAAGGGATTCCGTCAGGTCTCCTACATGTACGAGCACGGTCTGCGTGACTACGTGGAGTACCTAGATTCAGCGAAGAAGACCGAAGCGATTAACGCTGACATCATCGACTTCGAAGCGGAAAACGACGAGGGCACCATGAGCGTGGAAATCGCCATGCAGTGGACCACCTCGTATTCCTCGTCGGTTCACACCTTCGCCAACACCATCAACACCACCGAAGGTGGCATGCACGAAGAAGGCTTCCGTACAGCGCTGACTTCGCTGGTGAACCGCTATGGGCGCGAAAAGGGCATCATCCGCGACAAGGACGACAACCTCACCGGTGACGATGTGCGTGAAGGCCTCACCGCCGTCATCTCCATCAAGCTCACCGAGCCCCAGTTCGAAGGTCAGACGAAGACGAAGCTTGGAAACACTGAAGCTCGTACTTTCGTTCAGCAGCAGGTCTACTCCAAGCTCACCGACTGGTTTGACGCGCACCCCGCAGATGCGAAAGCCATTATTTCGAAGGGTCAGGCTGCTCAGGCCGCTCGCGTTGCGGCACGAAAGGCGCGTGAGGCTACCCGTCGTAAGGGCGTTCTGGAATCGGCCTCGATGCCCGGCAAGCTGCGCGACTGCTCCTCGCGAGTGCCCTCAGAATGCGAAATCTTCATCGTCGAGGGTGACTCCGCAGGCGGTTCGGCCGTCGGCGGACGCGACCCTGAACACCAGGCAATTTTGCCGATCCGAGGCAAGATTTTGAACGTGGAAAAGGCTCGCCTGGACCGCGCCCTGAGCTCGGATACGATTCGCTCCCTGATCACCGCTTTCGGCACCGGAATTGGTGAGGATTTCGATCTGTCGAAGCTGCGCTACGGCAAGATCGTCATCATGGCGGATGCCGACGTGGACGGCCAGCACATCGCAACTCTGTTGCTCACGCTGCTCTTCCGTTACATGCGTCCACTGGTTGAACAGGGACACACCTTCATCGCTATGCCTCCGCTGTACCGCATCAAGTGGTCGAATGCGGAGCACGAATTCGCCTACTCGGACAAGGAACGCGACGAGATGCTTGCCGCGGGAGCTGCTGCGAACCGCAGGCTTCCCAAGGAAGGCGGCATCCAGCGCTACAAGGGTCTGGGTGAGATGAATGATCACGAGCTGTGGGAAACCACCATGGATCCTCAGCACCGCATCCTCAAGCAGGTCACTCTCGAAGATGCAGCAGATGCCGATGAGACCTTCACCATCTTGATGGGTGACGACGTCGAGAGGCGCCGCACGTTTATCCAGCGCAACGCCACCGACGTGCGCTTCCTCGACATCTAAAGCCCAGCGATGGGGCCGCAATGCACGCGCGGCCTCGTCAGTAGAAAACGAAACGAAGGACCAAAGTGAGCGACGAACAGACAGTCGATGCCGAACACATCCGCGACATCGAACGTATTCGCCAGGTCGACCTGCAAAAGGAAATGCAGCGCTCCTACCTCGACTACGCAATGAGCGTGATCGTCGGGCGCGCGCTGCCCGACGTTCGTGACGGACTCAAGCCCGTGCACCGCCGCATTCTCTACGCGATGTACGACGGTGGTTACCGTCCCACCTCTTCATTCTCCAAGTCATCGCGTATCGTCGGTGACGTCATGGGTAACTACCACCCGCACGGTGACGCGGCGATCTACGACGCGCTCGCACGCCTCGTGCAGCCCTGGTAGCTGCGCGCTACGCTGGTAGCAGGTCAGGGTAACTTCGGTACCCCCGGTAACCTCGGCCCGGCAGCACCCCGTTACACCGAATGTAAGATGGCACCCCTTGCCATGGAAATGGTCCGCGATATCGACGAAGAATGCGTTGATTTCCAGGACAACTACGATGGCCGCAACCAGGAACCGACCATTCTTCCCTCTCGATTCCCCAATGTCTTGGTTAATGGTTCGGAAGGTATTGCCGTCGGTATGGCCACCCGAATCCCTCCGCACAACCTGCGTGAAGTCGCACGCGGCGTGCAGTGGGCGCTGGACAACCCCGAGGCCTCGCGCGAAGAACTGCTTGACGCTCTGATCAAGCTCATTCCCGGCCCCGATTTCCCAACCGGCGCAACGATTTTGGGCCACCGTGGAATTGAGGATGCCTACCGTACGGGACGCGGCTCCATCACTCAGCGAGCCGTTGTTAGCGTTGAAGAGATCCAGGGACGCCAGTGCTTGGTGGTCACCGAACTGCCCTACCAGGTCAACCCCGACAACCTCGCTGACAAGATCGCTCAGCTGGTTCGCGACGGTCAGATCCAGGGCATCGCAGATATTCGCGATGAGACTTCGGGACGTACCGGTCAGCGTTTGGTGATCGTCTTGAAGCGTGACGCTGTTGCGAAGGTTGTTTTGAACAACCTCTACAAGCGCACCTCCTTGCAAGAGAACTTCTCGGCGAACATGCTGGCCTTGGTTGACGGTGTTCCGCGAACCCTGTCGATTGATGGTTTTATCCGTCACTGGGTTGCTCACCAGATCGACGTGATTGTGCGCCGTACGCAGTTCCGTCTGCGTAAGGCTCAAGAGCGTCTGCACATCTTGAACGGCTACCTCAAGGCCCTGGATGCATTGGACGAGGTCATTGCCCTGATCCGTCGTTCACCCACGGTCGATGAGGCGCGCAGTGGCTTGATGGAGCTGCTGGATGTCGATGAGATCCAAGCCGACGCAATCCTGGCCCTGCAGCTGCGCCGCCTGGCAGCTCTGGAACGTCAGAAGATCTTGAATGAGCACGCCGAGCTTCAGGCACGCGTTGAAGATCTGCAGGATATTTTGGCCAAGCCCGAGCGTCAGCGCGCAATCATCTCCGAAGAACTCGGCGAAATCGTTGAGAAGTTCGGCGATGAGCGCCGTACCACCATCGTTCCCTTCGATGGGGAAATGTCGATGGAAGACCTCATCCCCGAAGAGGATGTTGTCGTCACCATCACCCGCGATGGCTTCGCAAAGCGCACTCGTACTGACAACTACCGTTCTCAGAAACGAGGCGGTAAGGGAGTTCGCGGCACCCAGCTGCGCGGCGATGACGTGGTTGAGCACTTCTTTGTCACGACCACGCACCACTTGCTGCTGTTCTTCACAAACCTCGGTCGCGTGTACCGTGCGAAGGCCTACGAGATTCCCGAAGGCGGTCGCGATGCCAAGGGTCAGCACGTTGCAAATCTTCTGGCATTCCAGCCGGAAGAGCGCATTGCGCAGGTCTTGGCGATCCGCACCTACGAGGACGCACAGTACTTGGTGCTGGCAACGAAGTCCGGCCTCGTGAAGAAGACCCCGCTGGAGATGTACAACTCTCCGCGAAGCGGCGGCATCATTGCCGTTAACCTGCGTGAGGACGAAGAGGGCAAGCCGGATGAGCTGGTTTCGGCTCAGCTGGCTAATGCCGATGACGATCTGCTGCTGGTTTCGCGTGATGGTCAGGCCGTGCGCTTCGCCGCAACGGATGAGCAGCTGCGACCCATGGGTCGTTCCACCTCCGGCGTTCGCGGTATGAAGTTCCGCGGCGATGATGAGCTCTTGACCATGGATGTTCCTCGCGAGGGAACGGACCTGCTGATCGTCACCGATTCCGGTTACGCCAAGCGCACTCCCATTGAGGAATACCCGACCAAGGGTCGTGGAACCATGGGTGTCCGCGTGGGTCGTCTGGTTGAAGAGCGTGGCGGGCTTGTTGGCGCATTGGTTGTTGATCCTGAAGAAGACATCATGGTGATCACCGAGTCCGGCAAGCTTGTCCAGGTCAATGCCTCGGATGTGCGCCCGACTGCGCGTAACACCATGGGTGTGATCTTTGCTCGTCCCGATGAGAACGATCGCATCATTGCTGTGACTCGTAACCCCGAGCGCGACATTGATGAAGAGGAGTCCGAAGACGCTCAAGCGCAGGACAATTCTTCGCAAAGTAATGACGAAACCCTTGCTGAGGATGTAGCGTCAGAGCATGACGACTCACAGGAGGTTCAGGAATGAGTGATCACGCATCGAATGACCGCGATGACCTTCCCCGCCAGGTTGACCTCGCCATCGTGCGAGTTGACCCCTGGGGAGTCATGAAGGTTGCCTTCCTGCTCAGCGTGGCATTGGGTATCGCACTGGTTGTTGCAGTCATAATCCTGTGGCTCATGCTCAACGCCATGCATGTCTTCGCCTCAGCAGAAAGCTTCCTGCAGTCCATTGGCGCATCACAGATGGTCTCACTTCTGGATTACGTCAGGCTTCCGAAGGTCATGGCCTACACGACTCTCATTGCGGTTATGAACGTCGTTCTGCTCACTGCACTGTCGGCCTTGGGAACCTTCCTGTACAACTTGGTCGCCTCGCTGGTCGGTGGCATCAAGGTGACACTTATGGATGAGTGAGCTTTAAGTTCCACCGTGTGGGGGTTGGTGCGCGGCACCAACCCCCACACGTGTATTCAGGCCGTTCTGATGGTGGTTCAATGGCGTTCTTCTAGTGGTTCAACGCGGGAAGGCTAATGAGTGGGCGACGTCACCAGAAAACAATTTTGCGTGAGTCACCATGCGCATGTACTATTTAACGCGTGCCTTTCGGCATGGCAATGGGCCTATAGCTCAGT
>CALIEP010000281.1 GCA_938022345.1 uncultured Actinomyces sp. | reverse complement strand
ATGGACAGAAGGGACATCGAAATACGCTCACCGGCGGTGAGAAGGATGTCCATCTCGCGTTCGGGTGCGTTGTCGGTAA
Organism: uncultured Actinomyces sp.; assembly: GCA_938022345.1. Classification (GTDB taxonomy): domain Bacteria; phylum Actinomycetota; class Actinomycetes; order Actinomycetales; family Actinomycetaceae; genus Pauljensenia. The sequence continues at coordinate 4,142 of CALIEP010000281.1, read as the reverse complement.
TCTGCGCGGCGGTGTCCAGGAGCTCGTCGGTTGTGTCGCCCATTGCTGAAACGACGACAACAAGCTTGTGTCCTGCGTTCCGAGTCTCAACGATGCGCTTTGCAACGCGTTTAATCGCTTCAACGTCGGACACGGATGAGCCTCCGTACTTTTGCACGATGAGTGCCACGGGTGGTCCTAACTGTCTGCGTTTGGGTTATCTATTCTTATCGTCCCTGAAAACTCGCGCACATGACGAGTACTGACCAACACGTGAACGTTTGTGTCGATTTATGAGCGTAACTTTCGGCACACTTGGCATATTCCTAGGACCAACGAATATGGTTGAGTTACATCCACGGAAGGAGTCCTCGATGCCGCACACGATTTATGGGACCCCGGTAGTTCACGGTGTCTCCTATGCGCCAATTGTTTGGACATCTCACCCGGCCCTTCCTTCCGACGATTTCACTCCACTGCCTCCCGAGGACCGCCCAGCCATTGCCGTCTCCCTTGAGGAGATCTGCAAAAAAGTCGGCGAGGAGCTCTTCGAGCGCTCAGCGCAGGCACTGGGAGATGTCTCGGACGTCCTCGTCATGACTGCCTCTTTAGCAACAGACCCGACGTGGATTCGCGAAGCTCAGTCTTGGATCTTCTCCGGTGTTCCGGCACCGCAATCAGTTGTTCGCGCGACCGATAAATTCGTCGAGGTTTTCCGTTCCTCTGGTGGACTCATGCTGGAGCGCATCGCCGACCTCTACGACGTCCGTGACCTAGTCCTCGCTCACCTTGCCGAGGCCGACTCTGGGGTCTCGGCATCAGGCGCAGGGACGTCAGTCGCTGCTTCTCAGAAAGCGGCTCCTTTCGCTCCTTATATCGTGTGTGCACGTGACCTATCCCCTTCGGATGCCGCGAACCTTGATCCCAGATATTGCGTTGGAATTGCAACGGAACTGGGCGGTCCAACCTCGCACACATCGATCATCGCGCGCCAATTGGGGATCCCCTGCATCGTTGCAGTACGCAACTTGAGCGAACTGCGCCAGGGGGATCTTGTATTGATGGATGCCTTTGTGGGGTCTTTGGCAACTGAGGTTTCTGCCGAAGATGCACAAGCTGCTGTTAAGCGAGATCAAAAGCGCGCACAGGCAGTAGCCAATTGGAATGCGCCCGCTCAGACTAACGACGAGCACCCCTTACAGCTTTTGGCCAACGTTCACGACTTCGCAAGCGCGCAGGCCGCAGCTCAATCTCCCCACCTTGAATCAATCGGTCTTTTGCGTTCAGAACTGGCCTTCTTGAACGCACAGAGCGAGCCGACAATTGAAGAGCAGGTGAACTTTTACTCGGGGGTTTTTGAACAATTCCGAGGGCATTCAGTGTGCGTGCGCACCTTGGATGCGGGTTCGGATAAACCCCTGGCCTACGCAACGATCCCTGGCGAAGACAATCCTGCGCTGGGCGTCCGAGGAATCCGAACCTCTGGTCCCCACCCGCAGATCCTTCATAACCAATTGGAAGCGATCGCTCTGGCAGCCATCCAGCACCGAGAAACTTCGGTATCAATCATGGCTCCCATGATTTCAACGATTGCTGAAGCCCAGTGGTTTGCTTCGACCGTCCGTCAGCTCTCCGAACGCTTCGAGGTCGAACTGCGCGCGGGAATCATGATCGAGGTCCCCGCGGCGGCGATTTTGATCGATTCCATGATGAAATACGTCGATTTCGTATCGATTGGGACGAATGATCTGACGCAGTACACGATGGCTGCAGATCGCATGTCACCTGACTTGGCCGAGTATTCCGATCCCTGGCAGCCCGCACCTTTGCGCCTGATTGCGCAGGTTGCGCGCGCTGGCCTTGAGCACGGGGTAAGCGTGAGCGTGTGTGGCGAGGCCGCGGCAGACCCGCTGCTCGCTTGCGTTTTCGTTGGTATGGGTATCCCCGCGCTGTCAATGCCGCGCTTGGCAATTCCCTCGGTGGGCGCGCAACTAGCGCAGGTCAGCCTGGCGCAGTGTCGCTTAGCTGCCGCTTCCGTCGCCGAGGCCTCTGATCACGGCGACGCCCGCTACCGTGCACGCGAAGAGCTCCAGGTGGAGTTCTAAGAACACTTGTCAGCGGCTTTGACTGAAACTCGCTAACTCACTCACTGATCGCCGGCAGGATCACCGAGAAGGTTGTCCCGTGTTCACCGGGCTGGCCTTCACCTTCGCATAAGGTGTCGACGTCCACCCGGCCGCCCAAGGCCTCGGCAATCGAGGAAACGATCGACAGGCCCAGCCCCGAGGATCCCTTCCCCTGACGCGAGCGCGAAGTGTCGCCTCGGACGAAGCGGTCAAAAACGGTCGCGCGCAACTCGGGCGCAATTCCCGGTCCATCATCAGCAACGCTCAAGCGCACAAATCCCGGCGCCGATTCGCTGCCGGCAATCGTTTGCACCCCAACTTTGACGTGAGTCCCAGCGGGAGTGTGGATTCGCGCGTTATTGACTAGGTTTGCGAAGACCTGGCGAAGCGCAGACTCGTCACCCAGCACGGTGCAGGAAGTACAGGAATCGGCCTCGTCATCGATTTCGGGCAGATCCAGGCTCCACTGATGGTCCGGACCTGCCGCATGAGCGTCTGAAACTGCGTCGATGGCCAATGGGATCACATCTACCGGATCGCTGGCCAGTTCACGTCCCGCATCAAGGCGAGCCAGCAGCAGAAGATCCTCAACCAGACCGGACATACGCGCAGACTCAGAGGCAATTCGGGAAAGCGCAAGCTCTTGGTCCGTTGCCCCGCGCTGAAGAAGCTGCGTGTAACCCTGAATCGATGCCAAAGGAGTTCGGAGTTCGTGCGAGGCGTCGGCAACGAATTGGCGCAGGCGCTGCTCAGATTCGGCGCGGGCCTGAAGCGCAGTTTCGACATTATCGATCATGGTGTTCAGCGCAAAACCAACATCGCCGACCTCATCACCAGGCTGGGCGATGGAGTAATCAACGCGTTGGAAATCCTCAACCGTTGGTGTGGCAATCAGGTCCTTGGAGCCGATGTTTCGTGCAGTCGCCGCTACCTCACCCAAGGGGAGCATTTCTTTGCGAATCCACTTGCGGCCGATGAAAGTCGCACCTGCGATCACGACAAGAGCGATGACGCCTTCAAGAGCCACCAACATAATCAGCGTCGAGTTATTGGCTGCCAAAGACAGGCCGACGACCAGTGTCCGCGACTCTGATTGACCGCACATAACCCTGAAAGAGCCTAAATTCGGCAAGCTGACATTGTGTCCATGTCTATCACAGCGCAAGGAGAGAATCTGCTGCTGAGCGGCACTATCGAGCTCCACCACATCAAATTGCTTGACGACACCCGAAACGATCTCATCGTCGTCCTTGATGAGCTGCAACTGGCCTTCTGCAGAACCTGGGCCTCGCAAACCACGCGGTCCGTGTTCACTTGGCGAAGCAGAGGAACTTGGAGAATTCGAGTGTGCTGGTCCGTGGTCATCGTCATGATCATCCTGGTCATTCTGCGAGCCACCCGTGGGAGGCGGGGGCGGAGGAACAGGTTGCTGCAAGCTGAGCTCTGCGTTCTTTTCAAGCCTGCTGAGCATGGATTCAAGCGAACTATCGAGCTTGGAGGACATCCACGAATGCATTGCGAGCGCCGAGGCGGCAAGCATGGTAACCAACGCCAAAGCGACGGCTGCAGCAAGGAAACGACTCAGACGAACAGTGAGAAGACGCGATCGCTTGTGCTTTGGTCGAGGAGTGCTGTGCTTGGGGGTGGTCGCCTGTGGTTCAGTATTCGAAGCTTGGGGGGAAGAGCTTGTCATTGGCGCTCCTAGGAGGCGGGCCTGAGGATATAACCGGCTCCCCTGACCGTATGAATCATGGGGTCACGCCCAGCGTCGATCTTCTTACGCAAATACGAAATGTAGAGCTCGACGATGTTCGCCTGACCGCCAAAATCGTATGACCACACGCGATCTAGGATCTGCGACTTCGACAAGACAACGTTCGGGTTTTCCATGAAGTACCGCAGCAACTCGAATTCGGTGTTCGTGAGCGTGATAGCTTCACCACCACGAGCAACGTCATGCGAGTCTTCATCCAGGGTCAGGTCACCAACGGTCAGAACACGTTCAGCGGTAACCGAAGCCATTCCAGACCGGCGAAG
>CALIEP010000280.1 GCA_938022345.1 uncultured Actinomyces sp. | reverse complement strand
CTGATCCTTGCAGCTGGTGGTTTTGCGTCCGGCGCTCTGGAGATTGATTCTTACGGCAACGTCAGCGATACCGTGATGGGCCTTCCGCTGACCGGTGTTGATACCACCTTGCTGAATGGTGATTTTTGGGGAAGCGAACAGCCTCTTTTCAAGGTTGGTTTCGATGTTGATGAGCGCATGCGCGTGTGCACTCCGGGCGCAGGCCCCGTGTACACCAATGTGTATGCGGTCGGCGGAAACCTGAGCGGTGCAACCCGTTGGAAGGAAAAGTCCGGTGACGGAATTGCACTGGCAAGCGCTCTGCGCGCAGCGGATTCGATTGTGGAGGAACTTCAATGAGCCTGGAAATGGCACCCAGCGTCGAAGAAAGTGACGTTCTGGGGATTAACGGAGGCGAATTCGGCCTTCGATCAACCCTGGATGCCTGCGTGAAGTGCACGATCTGTGAAACGCAATGCCCGGTCATGCGCGTGACAGATCTCTTTGCTGGCCCCAAGTACTCTGGACCGCAATCTGAGCGCTATCGCAAAGATGGTCACATCGTTGATCACTCGATTGACTACTGCTCCTCCTGTGGTACCTGCTCGCTGGTATGCCCGCAGGGAGTGAAGGTCACTGAGATGATCCACCATGCGCGTACCGACATGAAGAAGAAGCAGGGGATCCCGCTTCGTGACCAGCTGATTGGTCGTACCGGCCTGATCGGCTCCGTCATGACTCCTTTTGCACCCATTGCAAACTGGGCACTGGATGTGAAGCCGATTCGTGTCGCGATGGAAAAGGTCATCGGTGTTGACCGTAGCGCTCCCATGCCTCGTGCATATGGACGCACTTTCGAAAGCTGGTTCAAGAAGCACACTCCGCTTCCTGAATCGGGCACAAAGGGACAGGTCATCTTCTTCCACGGATGCGCCGGCCAGTACTTTGAGGTCGAAACATCCATCCACTCCGTCTTGGTTTTGGAGCACCTGGGCTACGAAGTTCTGGTCCCGCACCACGGCTGCTGTGGTCTGGCTCTTCAGTCCAATGGCCTCTACGACGAATCGCGAAAGTATGTCTCGCGCCTGACGAATGACTTGCGCAAGGCTAACCGCGATTCGCCGATCATCTCCTCTTCAGGTTCCTGTGGTGGCATGCTCCGTCACGAAGCTCACGATATTTTGGGAATGGATACCCCTGAGCTTCGCGATGTTGCCTCACGTACCTGGGATATCTGCGAGTTCCTTATCGATCTTTACGATCGCGGGGAGCTTGACATGGATATGCAGCGCATCGATGTCACCATTCCATACCACGCACCCTGCCAGCTCAAGTCTCAAGGACTGGGTATGCCCGCCGTTGAGCTCATGAGCCTGATCCCCGGTGTGACGGTGAAGGAATCCCAGCAGCCCTGCTGTGGTATTGCGGGAACCTACGGAATGAAGAAAGAAAAGTACGCGATCGCTCAGGCGGTCGGAAAGCCCGTCTTTGACTTTGTCAAGCAGGTTAATGTCGAGCTTGCAGCGTGCGATACCGAAACCTGCCGCTGGCAGATCCGCACTGCAACGGGTGCGAATGTTGTTCACCCGATTTGGCTGCTTCACAAGGCCTACGGTCTTCCCGAAGGCTGAGATTTAAAGAGTATCCCCGGGCGGCGCACAGACGATGCGCCCCCGGGGATATTACTGTTACCCCATGAGTACCTCTCGCCGTGTCGTTGTCACAGGAGCTTCCAGTGGAATCGGGGAAGCGGCCGCCCGTCTTCTGGCTGAACATGGGTGGCAGGTCGTCGCCGTAGCCCGACGCCGCGAGCGCCTCGAGGCCCTTGCCGATGAGATTGGTTGCGAGTATTGGGCAGCCGATCTTACCGATCAGGCCCAGGTAGAAGAGATGGCTGCGCGCGTCTTGGAGGGCGGCCCCGTTGACGCGCTGGTGAATAATGCCGGCGGAGCTATCGGTGTTGATCGGGTAGCCGACGCAGATCCTGCAAGGTGGAGCGCAATGTTTGAGCGCAACGTCATGACAGCCCTTCACTGTACGCGCGCTTTTGTGCCGGCTATGCGTGAGCGGGGAGGGGACCTCGTCTTTCTGACGTCTACCGCCGCCCACGACACCTATCCGGGAGGCGGTGGCTACGTTGCAGCTAAGCATGCTGAACGCATTATCGCCAATACACTGCGACAGGAATTGGTGGGCGAACCCGTGCGTGTGATCGAAATTGCCCCAGGTATGGTGCGGACTGAAGAATTTTCTCTCAATCGACTGGGCTCCCAAGAAGCTGCCGATCGCGTCTACGAGGGGGTGGCCCAGCCGCTTATCGCTGAGGATATTGCCGAGGCGATCGTGTGGACCCTGGAGCGGCCACGCCACGTCAATATCGATTCGATGATCGTGCGCCCGGTCGCTCAGGCGACGAATACTCTTGTGGCTCGAACTGCGCCCGAGGCCTAGGACAGACACCGCAGGTCGCGATCGTTCTGCCTCACTTTGCTCAGTTATGCGCGTAGCGTGGCATAAGCGCTCACGCTTGCAACTCCGATCAAGAGAACAATGAATGCCCAGGCTAGTGCGGTCGAGCTTACCTTTCGAGTAAGTCGTGCTCCGATAACGCCTCCGCACATCGAGGCCGCGGCGAAGCAGGTGACCATCACCCCGGCCTCGGCACTGATATCCAAAGTTCCACCCAGTGCACGCGAAGCCAAGCCGAACACCGCTGTAATGAGCATGATCAACAGGGACGTTGCTGATGCTTTTTTCATTGGGTAGCGCAGAACAAGGTGAAGCGCAGGAACGATAGCGAAACCCCCACCGACACCAAAGAAGCCGGTGAGAAAACCGGTCACACTAGCGAGAAGAACAACTAAGGCTGCCTTCTTGAGCGTCGATGCAAGCGAGCGTGGGGAATCCTCAAGTGCGGCCTCGTCAATCGACGAAGGGGAGGCATCAGCGCGGGCACGCACCTGTTTGTACACCATGAATACCGCGACTAACGCCAGAAGAATACAAAACTCCAGCATGAGCGTGCGCGCTGAAACCAAAGGATTCAGGGCAGAACCGCCCCAGGTGCCAACAATCCCGGCGAAGGCAAAAAGGCTTCCGTGCTTCCAATCAACGTGGCCGCTCGGGGCGCGGGTCACCAACGAAACGCATGCAGTCGCACCGACGATGATCAATGACAATGTCGCAGCTTGATGCGGATTTTGCCCCAAGAGATACACCAAGACGGGAACAGAAAGAATTCCGCCACCAGCACCCAGCGCTCCAACAACAATGCCAATGCCAATGCCGACGATTGCCGCCTCAATGAGCACCGTGATCCTCCTTGGTCGGGGGCGTGAGTCCCAGTGAATGAGCAATGGCTGGATCCATGATTTGATCAGCGCTTGCGCCGCGCGAGATCAGGAAGGCCATCGCTTTGAAGTAGGGGAGAGCGTGGGAATAGAAATGCCGGTATCCCTGGCAGAGGTAATTGTGTGAGGGCCCAGAATCAGTCGCGATGAAACGGTCCTTTGGGCATCCACCCCAGCACAAACGCAGGAAGGGACACTTCCAGCATTCATCATCCAGATCTTGCTTCTTCGTATCAAAAGCACGCATCTTTTCCGAAGTTGCAAGGGTCGGGAAATCGCTGTGCGCAATGTTGCCGACAAGCCACTCGGGCTCAACCCAGTGATCGCAGGCGTAGACATCCCCATTAAACTCCATCGCCATATTCGCCCCACATGATGGCGCGTGGACACATACGCTTGCTGAACCAAAGAGCGCAGAGATCGAGGAATCGAAATCTTGTACGAAGACGGAGCCCACGTCAGAGTAGACCCACTCATCAAAAATTGCGCAGAGGAAGTTTCCGTACCCTTCCGGTGAAGTTGAACGTGAGGTCACGCAGTCTCCGTCTTGGCGGTAGAGGAGTGCCGAGCTTCCACTTCTCCACCCGAGTTCGGCTTGGCGCAGGTGCTCGCGAGGAACGCGCTCGACGATGGGGATAAATTGCATGTACTGCGCCCCGAGTTCATCGCGGAAATAGCGGTAGACCTCAAGGCCGTGGTCTTCGTTAGCAGCGTGGACCGTGCACAAGATGTTGGTGTCGACTTCGGCGTTGCGAAGCTGCTCCCACCCGCGGATCACCATCGAGTGAGTTCCGTGCCCGCCACGGTTGAGACGGTAGGCGTCATGGAGTTCTTTCGGGCCATCGATCGAGATTCCGACCAGCACGTCATTGTCTTTGAAGAAACGCGCCCA
>CALIEP010000279.1 GCA_938022345.1 uncultured Actinomyces sp. | reverse complement strand
CACTTATCGTAGGAGTCGGTTCGGGAACTGTTCTTGTTGCCGGTCCCTTATTCCATACACGCACGTAATCGACGAGCATGTCAGAGCCATTTCCATTGTAGGCATCGATGTACTTCGTTGCATCCGTATAGGTTGTATCGCCCTTGTCGTACTCAAGGAATGCGCCACCAACCATCTGGTTCAGGCGCAAGATCATACCGTTGGCGTCATTCACGAATGGGTTGCTCCCCTTCACCTGGTCATAAGTAACGGTATGCTCCTTACGTCCATCCAGGTAAAAGGTAATCGCCCGATCGTTTTTCTCAACGCCATAGGTGTGGAACTGGCTTTGTGACGAGCCGTCACCACCCAGCTGTCCCATATGTTGTTCGGTCTTCTGTTGGTTACCGACGCGAGGTGTATGGACATTGGCCTGGAGGAAGTGCGGATCCCAGCCCTTTGCCTCAACTACGTCAATCTCGCCGTTTGCGGGGAAGCTAGTTGGAGCTGTACCCGTCATCCAGAATGCGGGCCATGATGCGACTGCTGTGGGAAGTTTGATTCGAGCTTCAGCGTAGAAATCGCTGTAGGCAGCCCACTTCACTCCCTTGTTATCGCGAGTTTGAACCATTGCAGAGGTAAATGGAGCCTTGTAAGAATCAGTCTGTCCATTAGAGGTACGTTTGCATTCGCGGTCAACGGTGACCATGGAGTGCGTATTACGATCCCACTTCTGCGTCTTTGGCTCGTAACGTGCGGTCAGGTGAAGAACACCACCTGAAACGCTGACATTTTCCTTGGCATCAGAGTATTGGGCTTGAGAGTGAGCGTTGGGATCGAAGCAACCAAGTGCCAAACCCCATTTCGAGGTGTCAAGCTCGCTCCCGTTAAATTCATCCTGAAAGGTCAGAGTGTTGTATCCCAGTGCACGCACTTCATCAGGTCCGGGCACTTCATCGCCAGCCCACGCAAGCGAGAGACCACCCAAAGTCATTCCTGCGCCAAGGGTCAGTGCACCAAGAGTGCGCACCGCCCTACTCACAACAAAAGTACGCTTCGTCTTCAACTGCGCCATTTATCCTCATTTCTGCGGTAAATGTCGGCTGGTCTGCCCGCTATCCGATGCAGAAGCTCTTTATTGCCCCCACGAGGAAGACGGCTATCATTGCCGCAAGCGGCTTTGACAATATCCGACTTCAAGCGTCCCAGTCACAACCGGTCTAGTTTCTCGTTCACATCAATGTTTACGTATCAAACTGGTTGTTTCTGGATGTTTTCCGGACTATTAATTGAGCGTTACCCGTTGAAATCATGTGAAAGCTGAAGAAATACTGAAGAAGTTTGAACAACTAGTGCACACGTGTCAACCAGGACGAATAGAGCTGCTTGGATACAACGGCAAGGTCTTCCTGATTCCCAAGATTCTCAACCCAGATACTTGCTAACTTCCGGCGCTCACTATCCGAAATCTGCGAGCGTATGCGAGCTCGAGCATCTTCTTCGCTCAGTCCACGAGATATTAGCCGATTGACGCGCAATTCCTCTGGTGCGCTGACCATAATCACTACATCAAAGAGTGAGGCATCTTCATCGGTCGTCAGAAGTGGGACATCATAGAGCGCACAACTACCCTGGGGGGCAGATTTCAGTTGTTCCCAAGCAAGAGCTGAAATCGCAGGGTGCGTGAGAGAGTTCAACAACGAAGTTGATTCTGGTGAAGAAAAGGCTCTCTGCGCGAGAAGGCGCCGGTCAAGTGAGCCATCCGGGAGAGCAAGGTCGGCTCCAAAGTTAGCCAGCACGGCCTCGTACACGGGATGGAAAGGTGAAAGAACTTCACGAGCCAGTTGGTCTGCATCGACAACAAAGACACCGAGGCCTCGCAACACGTGAGCAATCGTGGACTTTCCCGCACCGATTCCTCCACTGAGCGCAAGGAAAAGTGCCGGTCCTTGAGTGCGCGCCTGCGGTATCGAGCGAAAAAGATAGGCGCTCGCGCCTCCGGATTGAATGACTGTCTTCACATCTGAAGACTAGAACAGTGAACACAGCTTGGCACAACAGGCACGAAGTGAAAGAATCGCGATAGAAAAAATTACTTCTACGGCTAGAAGCAGAATAGTGACTAATACAGCAACAACGCAGACGAAGCGTCCTCAAGGAATGGGACTGCTGATCGCAACATCCCTCACCTTATTTTCAATGTTTTTTGGTGCGGGAAACTTGATCTTCCCGCCCATCATGGGCGCCAATTCCGGATCAAACTTTAACCCAGCCATGATCGGCTTCCTGATCGGTGGTGTGGCTCTTCCCGTCATTGCGATTGTCGCAATCGCATTGTCAGGAACTGATCTTCGGGACCTTTCTGAACGAGGCGGAAAGGCATTCGGAATAACCTTCTCATGCATGGTCTATCTGTCAATCGGAGCCTTCTACGCACTTCCACGTACGGGTGCTGTTTCCTTCTCCACCGCAATTGCACCGATCATCCATTCGACTTCATTCATGAGTTCGATGATCTTTAATGCATTCTTTTTCGGACTTGCACTGTTTCTTTCGTGGAATCCTCGTCAAATCGTCAACCACCTCGGTAAAATCCTGACGCCTGTCCTTCTGGTCCTCCTTGTACTTTTGGTTTTCCTGTCGCTGGCAAAACTTCCACCCTCTGATGTTGCTCCCGTCGGACAGTACGTCCACGCGCCATTAACCGCTGGCTTGCTCGACGGATATATGACCATGGATTCGATTGCTGCACTTGCATTCGGCATCATCGTCGTCGCTTCATTTGATCAAGGAGAAGGGGGAATTAGCGGTGCAAAGCTCATTCGTCGAACCAGCGCAGCCGGCCTTATTGCGGGTATTTTGCTTGCTTTGGTCTACGTCGGTCTGGGTTTTATTGGACACGTAATTCCTGGTGGGCAAGACTACACCGATGGAGCTGCACTCCTTGCCGACGCTTCTCATATAACGATGGGGACAGCTGGGCAGCTTGTATTTGGGCTCATCGTGCTTACCGCATGTATGACGACTGCTGTCGGCTTGCTCGCCGCAACTTCAGAATTCTTTGAAAGACTGCTTCCTAAGATCACCTACAAAATGTGGCTTGTCGGCTTCACGATTATCTCCTTCGTGCTGGCGTCCGCTGGCCTCTCGACGGTTCTGAAGGTTGCGGTTCCAATCATTACTTTCCTCTACCCGATCGCGATTAGCATCGTTTTCATTACGATTCTTACCCATCCCCTTCACTACTCAATGAAGGTTCGCTGGACCTTCCGTCTTGGCGTGTGGGTTGCAAGTATCTGGTCACTTCTCACGACGGTGATGTCCTTTGGGGTACTGGACGTCGTTGTGCCTTTGATGGCTTGGAGTCCAGGTCAAGACCTTCAAATCGGTTGGATATTACCAACCGTTGTCGCAGCCTTAATTGGCTTCGTGATCGACTTGGTCGTTTCCAAGCGAACACACGCATAGCGTTAACTAATTGGTAATCACGATGGCCCGTCTCACTAGAGACGGGCCATT
>CALIEP010000278.1 GCA_938022345.1 uncultured Actinomyces sp. | reverse complement strand
GACGGGTACCAGCGATGGGGCCGGAGAAGGGAAGACCTGCAATCTGGGTCGACATCGAGGCAGCATTAATTGCCAGGACGTCATATGCATCGTTGGGGTGTGCAGCCAGAACAGTTGCAACAACCTGAACCTCGTTGCGCAGGCCCTTCTTGAAGCCAGGGCGCAGCGGACGGTCGATCAGACGTGCTGCCAGGATTGCTTCGGTTCCGGGACGGCCTTCGCGACGGAAGAAGGATCCCGGGATACGGCCGGCCGCGTAGGAACGTTCTTCAACGTCAACGGTCAGCGGGAAAAAGTCAAACTGATCCTTGGGTTGCTTGCCCGCGGTGGTCGCGGACAGAACCGCGGTTTCATCATCGAGGTAGGCCATGGCCGCACCTGCGGCTTGCTTGGCGAGACGGCCCGTTTCAAAACGCACAACGCGCTTACCGAAACGGCCATTGTCGATGATCGCCTCTGCTGAGACGATATCTTCGCCTTCCATCATATGTGTGTTCTCCTTGAACTGATCTATTTCACACTACTTCGGCGTTCGTATCGGCCTTCGATCGAAGTCCACGGCTTTTGTCCGGCTCTTCCCACATCCGTAGGCGCCAGAGAAGCCGTAAACCACTGTCGAAAACCGCGCACGATTACGCCCTATCCAAAGTATTGAGTTATCGCGTGTGCACTTCGCCCACACGTAGTGATCCGGCTCGATTCCAACATGGAATCGAGCCGGACTAAAATCAGCGGCGCAGGCCCAGTAGTTCGATCAGCGAGCGGTAACGCTCAATGTCGATCTCGGCGAGGTAGCCGAGAAGGCGACGACGACGACCAACCAGCAGCAGCAGACCACGACGAGAGTGGTGATCATGCTTGTGAGTCTTGAAGTGCTCGTTCAGGTCCTTGATTCGCTGGGTCAACAGCGCAATCTGAACCTCGGGGGAGCCGGTGTCACCTTCGTGGGTGGCGTACTCGGCGATGATCTGATCCTTGACGTCCTTGCTCAGTGGCACAGGCTTCTCCTTATAACTCGTTGCACGGAGCCACAGGGCGTTCCCTGTGCATACAATCCGTGGCCGACATGACGGCTTAGACTAGTTTAGCATCCCATCTTCAGGCTTTAGTCGTGATCTGCAGCACGAGCGTCAACCTGAAGAATGAAGCACGAGGCTCTTAACGCGCAGTTACAGCCTTGGGATCTACTCGGGTGGGCACTCCAACACCAAGAACGTAGGCACTAATTCTGAGATCCTCATCCATTTGAGACAGCAATGCGTCCAAGGATTCAAAGGATTCCATCGGGCGAATACGGCTCACAAACATAATGGAGATATTTTCACCGTAGAGGTTCAAGTCACTACGCCCCAAGACGTGAGCTTCAACGGTTCGCACTTCACCGTCAAACTGCGGGTTCGTTCCTACCGAAATGGCTGCAGGCAGGAATTCAGCTGCCCCACTGTCACCGATATGGCGCACGAGCCAACCGGCATAAACACCATCTCCGGGAACAACACCTTCGATGTCATTACAGAGGTTTGCGGTGGGGAATCCCAACTCACGCCCACGCTTATAGCCGTGCTCAACCGTCCCGCGGATTCGGTGAAGATGCCCCAACACGCGAGCGGCCCCTGAAACATCGCCCTCTTCTAGAAGCTGGCGAACCCACGATGATGACCAGCGTCGTCCTTCAGGAGCAGTGACATCATCCACCGAGGTAACGGTAAAGCCGAATTCCTCTCCAAGTGCCGAGAGGGCCTCTAGATCACCTGAATTATTACGACCAAATCGGAAGTCTTTGCCGACAACGACTTCAGCTGCTCCCAGCGCATCAACCACATATTTTTCAACGAATTCACGGGGAGTCAAGGTGTAAACGGATTCGTCATAGTGAATAACGAAGGTTGCATTCAACCCGGCAGCAGCCATGGCGTCCAAGCGGTCACGCAAAGGCGAGATCAGCTTGAGAGGGCTATCCGGATTGTGCACCTGACGTGGATGGGGATCGAATGTACAAGCAATGGCTTGAACCTTCATTGCGCGCGCGTCGGTGACAGCTGCAGAAATCACCTTGCGATGCCCTTCGTGCATCCCATCAAAGTTGCCGATCGTGACAACTGAAGTCAATCCATTAGGAATTTCGTCTAAGGAACGCCAAATCTCCACTGTGGTTACTTTCTAGAAAACAAGAACTGTTGCGAAACGATTGTCAATAATCTTAAGAAGTCCAAGTACTTCACCATCACCCCGACAGGCGGCAATTGGCCCATGCTCACCAGGCTTAGTTCCAGGGAAATACTCCTCAACGAAACGAAGGACCTCGCTGGCCTTACGACGTGTAGCTTGCCCTTGCAAAAAGGCACCGGCCTCGGCCTCGGAAAGAAGAAGGCAAGGGAACATTTCCCGCGCGGCATCACTGAGGGAGGTCAGCGGAAGAGAAGCCTCTCCCCCACTCTGCTGCGCGGCCTCGTCCAAGGACTGCAAGGTATGGGCGCAGTCAATTGAGAATTCGCCAACTCGAGTGCGGCGTAACGAGATCAAATGCGCGCCGCAGCCCAATGCATTTCCTAGGTCTCGAGCAAGGGCACGGATATAGGTTCCCGCCGAACACTCGACGACCAGATTGAGGTCAACGCAATTGACGTAGGTGCTCTTGCCCTCCAACGCGTACTCCACCCGGTGAGAGCGAGGCTGCCCTTGCGCTTCCAGTAGGGAAATTTCTACTTCTCGAGGCTGAAGTTTGACGTCTTCACCAGCACGGACCCTTGCGTAGGCGCGCTTTCCATTGACCTTGATCGCGCTCACTGCAGAGGGAACTTGAGAAATAGTTCCGCGGAAATTCGAAAGTAGCGCTTCAATTTCCTCATTGCCGAGGCCGTCGCAGCCTTTGGCCGAAGTTACTTCGCCTTCTGCGTCTTCGGTTGTCGTTTCGACACCAAAACGCACCTGCGCTTCGTATCGTTTGGAATGATCAGTAATCCACGTGAGCAGTCTTGTTGCTTTGTTGATTCCAAGGACAAGCACTCCCGTCGCCATTGGATCCAATGTGCCCGCGTGCCCAACTCGGCGAGTATGAGCTAAACGCCGGGTACGCGAAACGACGTCGTGGCTGGTAATCCCTTGGGGTTTATCAACAATCAGCAGCCCCGAAACAGCATCAGTGGAGGCAGCAGACATTAACGTTCGTCCTGCTCTTCTTCCTCTTCAGGCTTGCGATAGGGGTCTGCTTCACCCGCATACTGCGCGCCCTCTGCCTGGCGAGCAACCTCTTCATCATGAGCCCGCGCGGATGCGAGCGCACTCTCCAGGGAAGCAACCGTTTCGGGAAGAGCGTCAGGAATGAACTCGATACTTGGGGTCAGGCGAATTCCCAGTGCTTTACCGACCTCACTGCGAATCAAACCCTTTGCAGATTCGAAAGCACGAGCCGTCGCAGCGCGTTCTTCTTCGCCGCCAAGGACCGTGTAGAAAATCGAGGCATGTTGGAGGTCGCCAGTCACCCGAACATCGGTAATGGTGACGAAGCCAAGACGCGGATCTTTGATGCGTCGCCCCAAAAGGGAAGCAACCGTCTCTCGGATGCGATCTTGTACTTTACGAACTCGTGCTTCATCAGCCATGGCGTCCTCCTTATGGGATCAGGCGTTAACCTGCGGTTCGCGATACACCTCATCGTACCCCACCCGAGGCCCGCGTTCCTGGTAAGCATCAGTACCTGCATGGCCCACGTTAATGACCAAGATTGGCTCAATATCCTCACCAGGGAAGAAATAGTCATGAAGAAGTTGCGCGTCATCCGGATTCATAGGCCCAGTTTCCAAGCCTTGCGCACGGAGGGCGAGAATCAGGTAAGCGACTTGGATCGTGGCCGATGTATGGGCCATAACCGTGCGCATCTTGTCATTATCCGCAAGCAGCTTTTCATAGCGCTCCCCACGAGGGTGAAGCGACGGAAGGTCATGATGGAAATCCATTTTGGCGCCGCACACCAATACCAAAGGTGCGCCTTGAGCTTGGTCCCTGTTACCCCGGGGAAGAGCGTCCAGCAGATGTCGTTTGGCTGTTCCGCTCCGAACAATTGCAACGCGCAGTGGCTGGCCATTCACTCCAGTCGGTGCCCACTTTGCCAAATCGTAAGCGGCATGAACTTCTTCGTCCGTAACAGGTTCTTCGGTAAAGGTATATGCGGTGTGGGCGTCAGTGAAAAGCCTGGCAAGGAGCTCGTGCGCGTTCATCGCTTCAAGAAGTTGCGATTCAGGAATTAAGGATTGCGAAACTTCAGTCATGCCCCGACTTTATCGCTGAAGTAGAAAGGCTGCTGAGACAGCGGGCGATTGGTGCGTGGCCGGGCCTCGAGCGGCTGTTTTGAGGCGTGTAAAGAAAGCGGCAGCCCCGAAACTGTTTTACAGGTCTCGGGGCTGCCGCTATATTGTGAAGGTTGTTGTGGCGGTGTCCTACTCTCCCACACCCTCCCAG
>CALIEP010000277.1 GCA_938022345.1 uncultured Actinomyces sp. | reverse complement strand
AAGGGAGTATCCTCGGGCGAGGACGGCGTACGGCGAAGGAAGACGCCACGCTTGAATCCCGCTAAATGCGGTGATCGCCCACCAGAAGAATACTAAGCAGACGATGACAATCAGCGGGGCGACAACAGTGAAGCGGCGAGGTGCTCGACGGCTCACGGTAATCCTTCCCGCACTTCGAGCTATGCAGCCGCTCAGCAGACACTAGGCCCACTCAACTACTTCTCCCATCCAGGCTTTAACTGTCGGTACTGGAATTACACCAGTTCAACCGCATCGAATGATGCGGGTCGCGGACTTTCACCGCCGGCTCGGACTTACACCGACCCCGAAGTACATAGTTATTCTGGCACGCACAGAGGCCAGTGTCATCTTCAGTGCATGTGCGATTGCGCAAGAGATCGCAGTGTTGCGATTTCTTCAAACGCGTCGTCGGCACGAAAGATTGCCGACCCTGCAACAAAATTTGTTGCGCCCGCGTCTGCTGCGCGCTCAATAGTCTTACGCGAGACTCCCCCATCTACTTGAATCGAGATATCCAAAGATGCGGAGGCAATCGCGTCCCGCGTTCGTTGGATCTTTGGAAGCATCGATTCAAGGAAACTTTGGCCGCCAAAACCTGGTTCAACCGTCATAATCAAGATCATGTCGAACTCCGGCAAAATATCGACGTAGGGTGCGATGTCTGTCGAAGGCTTGAGTGCAAGAGCTGCGCGGGCGCCCAGACGTCGGATTTCCCGGGCGGTGCGGATCGGCGCGGAAGCTGCCTCGGCATGGAAGGTAACCGACGCACAACCGGCTTCAGCGTACGCAGGTGCCCACCGATCTGGATCTTCGATCATCAGGTGAGCATCGATGGGCAAGATGCCAGTGTTTACGCAGGCTTCGACCACGGGAAGACCCCACGTGAGGTTGGGGACAAAATGATTATCCATGACATCGACATGAGCGATATCAGCACTGGAAATTTTTTTCAGTTCGTCCTCAAGTCTGGCTATCTCGCAATTAAGGATCGAAGGCGAAATGAGCGGCGTGGTCATGAGAGCTCCTGAGCTACTGGAAGTTTTCTGAGAGCAGCGATAAACATAAGATCAGTTTCGTTACGGTGTTCCCATAGCTGAATTGTTCGAGCAGCAATTCCTTTTGCTTGCGGAAGCTTAAGGGGCTTCGGAGTAGTTTGCGCAGCCACAGGACGCAAATCCACTAGTTCGACACGTCCCGAGGTGAGAACACGTGAAATCTGATCAAGAGTTTCCTGAACGACCGGCGAGCAGGTGATGTAAACCGTCACTCCCCCAGGCCTGGTCAATTCGATTCCTCGATCGAGTAGTTCCGCCTGAAGGGCCACCAATTGCGAGACGTCATCTGGATTTCTGCGCCAACGTGATTCCGGGCGACGACGCATCGATCCAAGGCCAGAACAGGGCGCATCGATAATCACCCGGTAGAAGGACTCTAAAGCCCAGCGTGTGCCCTCACCGCCAAAGCGTATTCCATCGGAGCACACCACTTCAGTGTTATCAAGGAGTTCAAGGGTCTTTTCGACGAGGCGCGCTCGATGAGAGTGCACCTCGTTGGCGACAAGCTGAGCGCCTCGTTCAACTCCTAGTGAAGCAATCAGCGCCGCTTTACCTCCGGGACCTGCGCAAAGGTCGAGCCAGCTCTGATCTTTCCCCACGACAGGGACTTGAGCCGCCAAAATCCCGGCTAGTTGAGAACCCTCATCCTGAACCGCTGCTCGCCTCTGCCTGATTGCAGGAATACGGGCTGGATCCCCGGACTCAAGAAGAACAGCGTAGGGAGATACTTCGCCATCAGCAATACGAGTTCTCAGGTGATCAAGACACTGATCAGCAAGTTCATCAACCTCAATGAGGCTTGGGCGTGCGACAAGAGAAACGTAGGGTGCCTGGTTGTTAGCAGCCAGAAGCTCAGCAATCTCTTCAATGGAACAACCGTTGGCAACGAGCGCACGACTATATTCTTCAACCATCCATTGCGGATGAGAGTATTCGATCGCCAAGCGTTCAGATTCCGGAAGTTCATTCAAAGCTTCTTGCCTTGCCTGATCGCCCTCACGGATCACAGAACGCAAAACAGCATTAATGAACTTTGCTGGACCGGCGCTGAGATACTGCCGTGCAAGATCGACAGTTTGAGAAACCGCAGCGTGGTCGGGAACTCGCATACGCAGCAACTGATAAACACCAAGCCGCAGGATATCAACGATGCCGCCTTCGATATCGGAAAGCGGACGGGAAGAGTTTCGAGAGATCACCCAATCAAGGAATCCCTGTTCGCGGAGGGTACCGTAGGTAAGTTCAACGGCAAAAGCTCGGTCACGTTGATCGAGATGCGCCTGTCCTTCAAAGGATTTCAAAACTTTTGGAAGAACCAGATTCGCGTAGGCATCCTCATTGCGTACCAATGTCAGGACCTCGAAGGCAACCTGGCGGGCGGGATCCGCTTCGCGGAAGGAACGATATCCGTCGGAATAACGGTGAGTTGCCATCAGAGCGCTATCCCTTCGCCGAGCCGGACATCACTGTCCAACCGCGCGCCGCGTGCCCATGCAGCTGCATCCATCCATTTTTTACCGGCGGGAGCAACCTGACCAAGCTCGAGACAGAAGTCTGTGCAACCAACAAGG
>CALIEP010000276.1 GCA_938022345.1 uncultured Actinomyces sp. | reverse complement strand
GGCAGCGCGAATCTGCGGACGAAGTTCATCCCAAGTTACGCCCGAACGCGGCGCAGCGGCGATAGAGAACTGGAGCCCTGAAGAAGCGAGCACCAACATAATTCGAATGATGCTTTGACCATCTTCGCCAGCTTGTGCACGAATCTGCATGCCAGGTACGGCAGGAATTCGCAGCGAACCTAGGTCAACATAATCGATCGAGGTATCAACTTCGTATTCTTCGCGGGGGCCGGGGATCTGCCACAGTTCTGACTCGTCGTAGAGCTGGGGGCGTACTTCCTCTTCTACCTCTTCTTGAACAGTGTCTTCCTTGCGTGAACGTCCGAACATAACTGAATTATCTCACGCTCAGCCAGCACACTCAGTGCAGACGGGCTGTCCATTGTCATCGACGTAGGCAAGCTGAGAAGCGTGATGGACCAAGAAGCACATTGAGCAGGTGAATTCGTCATCCTGCTTGGGGACGACGTGAACCGTCAGCTCTTCCTTCGAAAGATCTGCACCGGGAAGCTCAAAATTCTCTGCGGCCTCATTTTCATCCTCGTCGACATTCGCTGAACCAGAATCATTGCGACGCGACTTCAGCTCCTCAATGGAGTCCTCTGCAACATCATCATCATTCTTACGAGGTGCATCGTAATCGGTGGCCATTTTGTCCTCCCTTTTTCTCATCATGTATTGCGCTCCCGCGTAACACATTCGCTGCGCTGCAGGGTAACACGTTGAAACTTTACGCGCTACTGAAAAGGACACGCGCCCCAGCAATCAAGGATTTTAACGCCATCTTTGAGAAAATTTGACCACGAAGCAAGGAGGAAAGCGATGATCGATCTTGATCTTCTCGGAGTAGGTGCTGACGAGGAAACACTGGTATTCACAGACAGTGAAGGCCGTCGTTACACCACCCCGATCACTGACGAACTGCGTGGTGCTGTTCGTCGCGATCGTCCGCGCATCGAGGCGATTACCGAAGATAAGCCCCTGCGTCCTCGTGAAATTCAAGCCTTGCTTCGTTCTGGCGCACGAGCCGTCGATATCGCACGCGAACATAATGTTGAGGTCTCGCAAATCACTCGCTTCGAAGCTCCCGTTCAGGCAGAGAAGGATTATGCACTTCAGCGTGCTCTTTCCAGCCCCATTGGAAGTCTTCCCGACTCTCCCGTTATGGGTGACTTGGTTGTTGACCGCTTGGCAGCCCGTGGAGTCTCTCCCGACTCCTTGCATTGGTCGGCATCGCGTCAAGCGGATTCTCCGTGGGTGATTCACTTGACCTTCATTCAAGGTGCCGTGGAGCACGGTGCACAGTGGCGTTTACAGTCTTCCGGCCATCTCGAGGCCATTGATGAGGAAGCCCGTTGGCTGACCGAGACCGCTTCCCCGACCGGAGTCCAGAGTTTTACTTCGCTCCCTCTTCCAGCACCCGTTGTCTCTGTGGATCGCTCTGATATTGAAGAACGTGAAGCGCTGGTCGAGCAGCTCAATGCTCAACGCGGCAAGCCTCAAAAAATTGAGTACGAGCTGGATGATGAGGAAGAAGAAGAGGAGACATCAGAGGAGCGCCCCCATCTGCCTGCCGGAGTTGAATCTTTGGCAGCGCGTATCCATTCCCTAACCGAGGCACGAAAAAGTTCCCCAGAGGTAAAGGAACCTGCGGAGACAATAGAGGCCGTCGAAGACCAGCCTCTGCCACTCGAACAGCTTGAAGATATTCCTCAGGCTCCCGCTGCTGCGAAGAAGTCGAAGAGGCGTTCGGTTCCCAGTTGGGACGAGATCGTTTTCGGCTCGCGTCCCTAAGCAAGAACCGCTAGCGGAATTAGCATTTCATCGGGTGTTAAGGAGCCGTGGACGCCAATGAGTGTCATCGCTCCCGGGCTTTGAGTACGACTATCGACTACCCCACCACGGCCTCGTGAGAAGACAACGAAATCTCCACTCTCAGCAAGACCCGGGCCCGTACCGATCAGTTCTGGTAGTTCATCAGCTCCCACTACCCATGCATGCTCGCCAAGGAATTCTTCCCAACGGCTGCGTACCTGCAGCTCGTTCATACCCGGAAGACAGTGAACATGAACTGCTCGTGTTTCCCCAGCGATTGCGCGCACGCCCTCGCTCAAAGGAGAAAGCTCAGCAACGTTATACAGCTGATCAAAATCAACATTCACCATGCCGTGGTCGGCGGTGAGGACAACGCGAACGTCGTCTGGAAGAGAGCTCAGGAAACGCCCAAGTCCAGCATCGAAGTCTTCTAAGGCATCGATCCACTGGCCTGATCCAACCCCGTGAGCGTGACCGGCGGCATCGATCTCAGACCAATAGAGATAAACCAACTTCGTCCCAGAGCGAATCTGGTCAATTGCCGCCTTGCACCGTTCCTCCCATGACGTAGCCGGCACGAAACGAGCACCTCGAAGAGCGGCTGAAGTAAGTCCAGAGCCAGCAAACTTGGCTGGAAGAATGGTCGCGCAAGGGAGCGAGGCGGCAGAAAGTTGTTCGAAGTAAGTCGGGCATTCTTGCCACTGTGCTGGATCAACGCCGTCTGTAAAGGCAAGGAGGTTAAAGAGACGCTCGCCGTGAAAGACACTGTAACCGACCATACGGGTTCGACCGGGAAGCTGACCTGTTCCACAGGCGGTAATACCCGCAGCCGTCGTCGAGGGAACAACGGAATAGGCAGTGCGAATCTGATCCCTCAATCCGCGAAGGTTACGTGCGTGCCCTAAGTGATCCATCAAAGGAATGAGGCCAAGGCCATCAACGAGAATGACGACTGCGGCCTTAGCGCGTTCCAGCCCCAGCCTTGAGGAAAGATCGGGGCGCGCGAGAGCTAATTCGGGTTCGACTGCTCCCATCACTGCGGGAATCACCTGCGTCAGGCGAAAATCATCCGTGCTCGGTAAGGCTGCTCCTGTAACGCGGAGATGATCAGTGAACATTACGAACTACCTCAAGAAGAGCATCAACCAAAACCTGTGCGTCCGTATATGTCCGAGATCCATCTGCTAGCTGCGAGACTCGAAGAGAAATATCATCGGGATAGCTACGGGCCATGAAACCATGATCAGCTTGGCATGTCGGATCATCACAGCGCAGCTGTTCGATATCGCTGCGCTTTTGAGAGCCCATATCGATGCTGATCGTCATTTCAGACACCTCGTGTCCCTGAGTGGGATCAGCAATGACCTCTTGAACTGAAACTCCCGATATCGCACGAATAGGACGGGAAGCCGAAACGACAACAGCGCTGTGATTATCCCCCTCATCAACGTGCACTTGAATGAAGCAACTCTGAGTGAGGACAAGAACCGTTAAGTGACGGAACATTGACCCGCGATCGAATGCCGCTTCAACCTGCACAAGCGACGCACGGACCTCTTCGTTGCCAAGTAAGCGATGAACGGCTCGAATTGCAAGGTCAGGGAAGAAGCCAGCACGCTCGATATCGCGATCTAATTTCACCGTCTAATTCTATCAAGAGCGGCGTGTACCTGGCGGTTTTACGCCAATTTCGTAGAGAATCGACCCATGCGAACGAAGGACGAAAAGCTCAACCTCCCCGATGCTGATCAGAACATCACCGAAATCGATGTCTCGACAGAAATGAGGGGCTCCTTCCTCGAATACGCCGTTTCTGTCATCCACGCACGAGCTCTTCCTGACGCACGTGACGGTTTGAAGCCAGTTCAACGCCGCATCCTTTTCCAGATGGACCAAATGGGGCTGCGTCCCGATCGCGGTCACGTGAAGTCCCAACGAGTTGTCGGCGAGGTTATGGGTAAGCTCCACCCTCACGGGGACTCGGCAATCTATGACGCACTGGTTCGATTGGCCCAGCCATTTAACCTTCGTCTCCCTTTGGTTGACGGACACGGAAACTTCGGTTCTCTCGACGATGGTCCTGCTGCTGCGCGTTACACCGAGGCGCGGATGGCTCCAGCAGCTTTGGACCTGGTCGCCTCTCTTGATGAAGACACGGTCAACTTCGTTCCAAACTACGACAATCAATTCATGCAGCCGGAAGTGCTCCCTGCCGGTTTCCCTCAGCTTCTCGTCAATGGTGCTTCAGGTATTGCTGTGGGCATGGCGACGAATATCGCGCCTCACAATCTTTCAGAAACAATTGCTGCAGCTCAGTATCTTCTCAAGCATCCCGATGCCTCCGTTGCAGATCTCATGCGCTATGTACCCGGCCCCGACTTACCAGAAGGCGGCGTCATCGTCGGCTTGGAGGGCATTAAGGACGCCTATGAAACAGGCCGCGGGGCATTCAAGACTCGCGCAAAGGTCCAGGTTGAACGTGTTACCGCGCGAAAGATGGGTCTTGTCGTCACTGAGCTCCCTTACATGGTCGGACCCGAAAAGGTCATTGATAAGATCAAAGAAAACGTTTCTGCCGGTCGTTTGAAGGGCATCTCGGCGGTACAGAACCTCACTGACCGAATTCACGGCCTGCGATTGGTCATCGAGATCAAAAACGGCTTTAACCCAGAAGCAGTACTCCAACAGCTCTATGCTCGCACTCCTCTGGAAGATTCCTTCTCGATCAACGCAGTTGCATTGGTTGATGGCCAACCAATGACACTGGGGCTCAAAGATATGCTCCGAGTTTTCCTTGACCATCGAATCGATGTCACCACTCGTCGGTGCAACTTCCGCCTTGGAAAGTGTCGTGATCGCCTGCATCTGGTTGAAGGCTTACTCATCGCAGTTCTCGATATCGATGACGTCATTGCCATTATTCGCTCTTCCGATGACGTCGAAACCGCGCGCGAACGCCTTCAAACTGCTTTCGACCTCTCTGAAGTTCAGGCAAACCACATTCTTGAATTGCGCCTACGTCGACTCACAAAGTTTTCTCGCATCGAACTCGAAACTGAGCGCGATGAACTCAACGCAAAAATCGCAGAGTTGGAAGAGATCTTGGCCTCTCAAGATCGTCTCTACGCGCTCATCAGCCAGGAACTTTCAGAGGTCGCAGCACGCTTGGGAACGCCTCGTCGGACCCTTCTGCTTTCAGCAACCGGTACCCAGGTTGACCAAGCACAGCCCGGCGCTGCACTCGCTTCGATCCCCGCTGCAACTGGGAAAGCCACGACAATGTCGCTAGAAGTTCCCGATGATCCGTGTGTTGTTGTCCTCTCGCCGGCAGGATCGCTCGCCAGAGTAGAAGGTGCAGATCCGATCGAAGCTGGCCCGCGCGCGTCACACGATGGAATCCGTGCACAGCTTTCGACCTCTGCTCGTTCGCAGATCGCAGTCGTGACCTCCGATGGCCTTGCCCACCGAATTGATGTCGTTGATCTTCCCGCGCTTCCGCGTTTTGAAACTGGGTTGTCCTTCGCGGCTGCAACTCCCAGTGCCCTGCTGATCCATACCGATGCACCTGCAGTCGGTCTGCTTGATCCTGAAGCCGATACCGTCATGGCAATGGGCACACGTATGGGCGTCGTCAAGCGTTTGAAGCCCGATGTACTTCAGCGCGATGAATGGGAAGTCATCTCACTTGAAAAGGGAGATGAACTGGTTGGTTTTGGCCCCAGCAGCGACACCTCCGACCTTGTTTTCATTACCTCCGACGCTCAGCTTCTTCGCACGCCAGCAGAGAAGGTCCGTCCGCAGGGACGCACGGCCTTGGGAATGGCAGGAATGAAACTTTCAGATGAGGCAAGTGTGCTGGGATTCTGGGCGGTCAGTAACCCTGACGAGGCCCTAGTTGTGACCGTCGCCGGTGCCGCTGGAGCGCTCCCGGGGACGGGGCAAACAACCGCAAAGGTCACTCCCCTAGCCGCATACCCCTACAAGGGACGAGGCACCCAAGGCGTACGCGTTCAGCGTTTCCTTCGCGGAGAGGATCGCTTGGATATCGCGTGGGTTGGGGATAACCCGCGGGCCGCCTCGGCTGATGGAACTCCGGTGGAACTTCCCACACTCGACGAGCGCCGCGACGCCTCGGGAACCCCAATTACACACGCAATCGCCACTATCGGTTGAGAGAGCGGCCTCACGCTTGTCCTATCTGGGCTTAGGTGAGTGTCACCAAGTCCAGATAGGAATCGTCCCAAAGGTCTTCGTCGGCATCAGGAAGAACCAATACTCGCTCGGGGGCAAGCGCTGTCACGGCACCCGGATCGTGGGTGACCAGAACAACGGCACCCTCATAGGAATGGAGCGCGTGCAGAATTTCTTCGCGCGACGCAGGGTCCAAGTTATTCGTGGGCTCATCCAAGAGAAGCACGTTTGCCCCCGATACAACTAAGGTTGCCAGTGCAAGACGGGTTTTTTCCCCACCCGAAAGTACGTGTGTCGGTTTATCGACGTCATCTCCACTGAATAGGAACTGGCCCAAGACATTGCGCACATGAGTGTCGTCAAATCCCGGGGCGCTATGAGCCATGTTTTCCTTAACAGTGGCATTCATATCCAGGGTGTCGTGTTCCTGAGCGTAGTAGCCGAGCTTGAGGCCATGACCGTCTTCAACAACTCCACTATCGGGTTCTTCAATGCGAGCAAGTAGGCGAAGAAGAGTTGTTTTACCCGCGCCGTTCAACCCCAAGACAACAACTTTCGAACCGCGGTCAATCGCAAGATCGACACCGGTAAATACCTCCAAAGAGCCGTAGCTCTTCGACAGTCCCTGCGCGCTCAGCGGCACTTTTCCGCAGGGAAGCGGTTCGGGGAAGCGCAGCCGCGCAACCTTTTCTTGGACCTCTTCGCTTCCAACAGAGGCGACCAATTCTTCCGCGCGACGAAGCATCTGTTGGGCAGCAACGGCTTTTGTGGCCTTTGCGCGCATTTTTTCACCCTGCGCGCGCAGTTGTTCAGCTTTCTTCAGTGCAACGGCTCGTTCTTTTCTGCGTCGCCTTTCATCTTCCTCGCGCTGCTTGAGGTATGCAGCCCACCCCAAATGGTAAATATCGACATGTGCGCGATTAGCGTCTAGGTAGAAGACCTGATTCACAGTGTCACCCAGAAGTTTCACGTCGTGGGAGATCACCAAGACCCCACCGGGGAAAGTCTTGATCCAGTCGCGGAGCCACAAAATTGAATCGTGATCAAGGTGGTTTGTCGGCTCGTCAAGCAGCAGGGTATCTGCCCCCGAAAAAAGCACACGAGCGAGTTCAACCCGTCGACGCTGACCTCCAGAGAGGGTGGAGAGAGTCTTCCCCACTACGCGATCACCTAGGCCTAAGGAGTGAGCAATCTGTGCGGCCTCCGCATTCGCTGCCCACCCGCCTGCCTGGGTAAATTCATGGTCGAGACGGACGTAACGCTCCATAGCTTTTTGCTGGCGCGTCCCTTCAGTCGTCGACATTTCTTGTTCGGCACGCTTGATTTTCTTAATGATCGCGTCGATACCGCGAATCGAAATAATTCGATCGCGCGCCAGCTGGTCGGGATCACCTTCGCGCGGATCTTGGGGAAGATACCCAACAGTTCCGTTGCGTGTAATTGTGCCTTCATACTGGGCCGCGCCGTGGTCTTCTTCTCCGGCCAGGAGCCGCATCGTCGTTGTCTTACCCGCGCCATTGCGACCAACTAATCCGATGCACATCCCCTTATCAATCCTGAAAGAGGCGTCTGAAATGAGCTCGCGCGGACCGATCCGCAAGGAAAAGTGAGAAACGTTGATCACTCTGTCATTCTAACGGGGTGCCCAGCGCGCGTGCCCACGCACCAAGCAGGCACAATAGAAGGGTTAATCACGCGCATAGAAAGTTGAGATTGATGACCGAGCACACCGAACGCAGCGCACAGCCTCGTGTGTACGACATTGTTGCTGTTAGTTTCGTTGCTTTCCTACTGATTTCGAATATCGCAGCAACGAAGGTCACGGCGCTTGATGCGGGCCCGATCCACCTCGTTTTCGATGGCGGTGCGGTTCTATTCCCGCTCACCTACATCCTTGGTGACGTTCTCTCCGAGGTTTACGGCTTTGCTCGGGCACGTAGGGTCATCATCATGGGATTCGCTGCCTCTCTCTTGGCCTCGCTGACTTTCTGGGTCGTACAGTCAATTCCGGCCGGCCCCGGCTACGAAAATCAGGATGCTTTTGTTGCAGTCCTCGGTTTTGTTCCGCGCATTGTTGCCGCATCGATCTGCGGATATTTGGTAGGCCAGCTCATGAACTCACTGGTTTTGGTGAAAATCAGGCAGCGTTGGGGCGCCAAGCATCTGTGGGCGCGGCTGATCGGTTCAACCTTGGTTGGCGAAGCTTTCGATACCGTTATCTTCTGCACGATTGCTTTCGCGGGAATTATCCCCGGTATGGAATTCGTGAACTACATTGTCACTGGCTATGTCTATAAGGTCGGTATTGAAGTTGTCTTCCTTCCCATCACTTATCGTGTGATTGCATTGGTGAGCCGCGTGGAGCACCTGAAGAGTGACGAGGTCTTCGCATGAGCGCTTCCTCAAATTGGCTCGGCAAACCAGCTGAGTTCATTGGGCCTTTCCCTACCTCGGATCGCGATCGTGGTTTTGATTGCCGAACACGACTTGACTATGGCCCAGGCTTATGACGAACCGGC
>CALIEP010000275.1 GCA_938022345.1 uncultured Actinomyces sp. | reverse complement strand
TTGGTTATGCCTTTTGTTACCCCATCGGCGTGATTGTCGGAATCATTGTCGTCACCATGACTGTGACGCGAAAGTGGCTGGGGGAGAAGGACACTCCATCGCTCGCTGGCGCTGGCCTCGACGCCGTTACTGTTCGGGTGGACCGCCCGATCTTGACGCGAAAGATTCTCGCTTGGCGTGAGGGGCGGGTACGTATGTCCTACCTTCAGCGCGAGGGCCGCACCCGCGTCTTGATCCCCGGCGAAGAACTTCGCGCCGGCGACCTTGTTGTTCTTGTCGGTGGGACTTCCGCTATTGCCGAGGTCGTCGAGCAGTTGGGAACGCAGGTTTCCGACCAATTGGCTGACGATCGCTCCGACGTCGCCTTTGAGCGAATTGTTGTGTCGAGTCCCGATGTCGCGGGACGAGCGATCGTTGAGCTCAATCTGGCTACTCGTTTCGGTGCGACCATTACTCGAGTGCGTCGTGGCGATCTTGACCTACTGGCACGTGATGATCTCAAGCTCAATCTGGGTGATCATGCGGCAGTCGTTGTTCCGCAGGAGGAACTTGATAACGTCCAGAGCTTCTTGGGTGACTCGGAGCGTCGGGTCAGCGAAGTTGATGGAATGGCTTTTGGTATCGGTATGGTTTTGGGCATGGCCTTGGGTGCGATCCCCTTCCCAATGTTTGGTGGGGCAACCTTCCAACTGGGATCTGCGGCTGTACCGCTGATTGTCGGAATGTTGCTGGGGGCACTTCGTCGAACTGGGCCTCTGGTATGGACGCTTCCCGCCTCAGCGAATATTACGATTCGCTCCGTAGGGCTGATGCTCTTCCTAGCGGCTTTGGGCTTAAACGCGGGACCGGCACTTGTTGATCTTCTGCTGCGTCCAGAGGGCTGGAAGGCTGCAATACTAGCGACGATCATCGTTGTGGTGTGCTGCGGTGCTCAGGCGATTGCCGGCCGATATCTGGGATTGTCTGCACCGCGAACCGCGGGAGCTGTTGCAGGCTTCCTGGGGCAGCCAGCGGTCTTACAAGCGGCAGATGCGCGTGTTGCTGATGAACGTATCGAGGCCGCTTACGCGACATTGTTCGCCTTTGCGATCATCGTCAAGATTTTCTTAGTGCCATTTATCTGGACACTGTGAGCACAGGAGTAACGCATGGCAACACCGGATTTTGTTCTGGAATTACGTCGGCACGTGGGGCACTCCATGTTGTGGCTTTCGGGGTGCACCGCTGTCGTCTTACGAGGCCGTGATGGAGCTGCGATTAATTGGCGCTCTCCCATCGACCCCTCCTCGGTTGAGGTGCTAGTCGTTCAGCGCGCCGATAATCACGCGTGGACACCGGTAACGGGAATTATCGATCCGGGTGAAGAGCCGGCTCAGGCCGCGTGCCGAGAAATCCTCGAATAGACTGCATGTCAGGCGCGAGCCATGCGCTTGCTGAGCGTTGAAGTCGTTGGCCCGGTTACCTATGAAAATGGCGATCAGACGACTTACTTGGACGTAGCCTTTGCGTGTGAATGGCTCAGTGGGGATCCTTTCCCCGCAGATGGTGAGAACACCCAGGCGATGTTCGTACCGGGGGATCAGGTCCCGCAGATGAATGACCGATTCACTCGGACTGTTGCGCGGGCATTCAGCGGTGAGCAGGCGGCTGATTTTCGGCGCTAATACTTCGCTAGATGTCTTGTGACAGGTTTTAGTTGAAAGTGGGGGACGGGGAGTTCGTGAACTACCCGCCCCCCACGGCCGTAAATACGGATGGCCTTTTCTGTTCAGAGCGTATCCGCTCAGGCGCCAAGCCAGTAGGCTGCCAGAACCTTGCGCAGTCCCAGAAGGTCTGCAACGTGGCTCATTTCGCGAGCCGAGTGCATAGAGAGCAGGCCAACGCCCACATCCACTGTTTCAATACCCAGTCGGGTTGCGGTGATCGGGCCAATTGTCGTTCCGCACGGAGAGTCGTTATTCGACACG
>CALIEP010000274.1 GCA_938022345.1 uncultured Actinomyces sp. | reverse complement strand
CAACAAGGCTGAGATGTTCTCCTACTGCCGTCCCGAGGACGCAGAAGAAGAGCACGCACGCTTCCTGGCTTGGGAAGAAGAGATGCTGGCCAAGGTTGAACTGCCCTACCGCGTGATCGACACGGCCGCCGGTGACCTTGGCACTTCTGCCGCTCGTAAGTTTGACTGCGAGGCTTGGCTGCCCACTCAGGAACGCTACATGGAGGTCACCTCGACCTCGAATTGCACGACCTTCCAGGCACGCCGACTGGGTATCCGTGAGCGTCGCGAAGATGGCATGACCGCTGTCGCAACCCTCAATGGCACTCTTGCTACGACCCGTTGGCTGGTTGCAATCCTTGAGAACCACCAGCGCTCTGATGGCTCAATCTACGTTCCCGAAGCAATGCGCCCCTACCTCGGTGGCCTCGAGGTTCTTGAGCCCGTCGCTGCAAAGTAACGAGGCTGCGTGACCAGCTACTTAACGGCACCGCTGAGCGGTGAAGCTCCCCGTCCTTTCGAGGAGCTGGTGGGGGAGGCGCTCAATGCGCTTCCTTCCACGTTCCCGCGTGATATTACGCAGGTAATGGTCGCCCTGGACATCGATGGGACAATTTTGAGTCCCAGCGGTGCCAGCGCACAGGTCGTTGAATCGATTGCTGCATTGAATCGGGCCGGTGCGCAGGTCGTTATCGCGACAGGCCGCTCAATGGGTGCGGTCCTGCCCGTTCTCCCGCTGTTGGGCTTCCGTCGCGGGTGGATCGTCGCGTCCAATGGTGCGGTTCTTGCTCGCATTCACGAGGCCGGGTATGAGATTGTGCATCGCCATGAGTTTTCGCCCGCCGAGGTCATTGACGAGGCATTGACGGCTCTTCCGCATGCGCGTTTTGGTGCTGAAGACCGTAACCTTCGCTTGATTTCAACAGGTTTTCCCGAAGGGGAGATCGTTGAAGACACCGAGTTGGTGAGCATCGACGAACTTCGTTCGATGCGTACGCCCAAGCTTGTCATTCGTGAGCCCGCTTTGGACCGCGATGCTTTCGAAAGCATCTTGTGTGCCCTGCCCTTTGCGAAGACTCATGAGGTTTTCGTCGGTTGGACCTCCTGGGCTGATATCAGTTCACTCGGGGTGACGAAAGCCAGCGGGCTTGATGAACTCCGACGGGATCTTTCGCTTCCCATTGAAGGAACGGTCGCCATTGGCGATGGCACGAACGACATTGCCATGATCGAGTGGGCGGCCTTCGGGGTTGCTATGGGCGGCGCCACCGAGGAGGTTCGCGTCCACAGTGATTTCATTGCAGCAGCCGTTGAAAACGACGGTGCGGCCGCCGTTATGCAGGCGATTTTGCGCTGGTGCGCAGCCACGGCCTCGTGAATGCTGGGAAAACCGCTACGATAGCCCCATGGGAAAAGCCTCACGTCGTAAAAAAGTAGCAGTCAGCGCAGATCGCCCGGCATACCGCCCCCTGATCCCCTTCGTGGAACGTCCTTTTGAAGGACTTCCTAACGAGATCGAACTGGTCGCAATGCGCGAAATCATCCCCTGCGCAACGCTGAGCGGGCGCACTACCGAAGAGCACGGCGGTGCAGACTTCGACATCGTTACACTGCTGCCCGATGGCCATCCCGCAATGATTCGCCCCGATGGACGTATCCTCGTTGGCCTGCAGACTCGCTCGAACTCGGGCGATCTCTCACACGACGTTGCCGCAGCTCTTCTTGCTGCCCTTCAGGCACAGTCCGACGGTGTTGACGGCGTCATCGATATTGATGTGCGCGAACCCGCCCCTCGCCTCCAGGACATTGTTGATTCGAAGGCATTTGGCGATATGGAGATCGTTGCTGATTTCGGTTACTGGTTTGACCCGAATCAGGAACTCACCCCCGAAATGCGCGATGCTCTTGAGCAAAACCGCGCTGACGTTGTTCCCACTGCTGCAGTACCCGGTACCGAAGGCATGTACTGGTGCGAAATGAACCGCAACTTTGTTCGTTACGTGTCTGCCGCTCCTGAACATAAGCTTTTTGATGCGCTGGCTCGCCTGCAGGCAGCTGGAAATGCCCGATTGGGAGAAGGCTCTCGTTTCGTCGGTGCATTCCGCGCATGCGGTCTGGCAATTCCGGTTTTTGAGCTCGCTGAGGGCGCTTCTGCAGAAGATGTTGCCGCTGATGCAAAGGCTCTTGCGGAGAACGTTGAGAAGGCACTGAAGGAAACCACCCCGCTGAGTGCAGACGAACGTCGCGCGCGCCAGGGCCTCGTTTCCCGCCAGGTCACGATTCGCTAAGGAGAGGCGGCACGTGAGCGGGATAGACTAACAGAGTGACTCCCGTTCAATCCGTCGAACCCTCACCTTCTCAGAAGGTCGCTGCGATCATCTGTGCCCACAATGTGGGTCGGCAGATCGCCTCAACTGTTCGTGCATGCCGTGCAATCCCTGGCGTTGACCTGCTGATTGTCATTGACGACGGCTCGGACGACGAAACCGGGAAGTATGCTCGCGCAGCCGGTGCGGTTGTCGTTCGCCATTCCGTTCCCCGAGGCCGGGCCTCGGCACGCGAAACGGGAGTGAAGGTTGCAGCAATGCGTGATCGCGTGGATGCCCCTGGGCGCCACATCCTCTTTCTCTCTGGAGACTTGGGGGAGAGCGCCGTCGATGCCGCCTTCCTTGTCGAGGCGATTTCCAGTGGGCGCGCAGATCTGGCGTGTGGTGTGCCCGCGGACTTGAGCGTCTCCGATGGGAAATCACGGAAGGGGACCTCCGCTCAGCGCCTGGCCCACAATACGATCCGTCGTCAGACCGGTTGGGATTGTCAGGCGCCGCTTTCCCCAGAAATGTGCCTGACTCGCGAGGCATTGAATTGCGTTATGCCTTTCGCAAATGGCTACGGCCTGGAGCTGGACCTGAAGGTACGACTGCTTTCTGAAGGAATGACAGCTATTGAACTGCCCTGCGCTTTCGAGCATACGGGTGATGATCACAGTCTGGTTGAGCTCAACCCCACGACAGGTTTTGCCGATGTGTTGTGGACGTCAGCAATGCTGGCCTTACGCAAAGTGCGACTGCGCCGTCGCTTCCGAACCCCTGTCTCTCTTCAACGCTTGGGTTCCCCCTACCCTGATCCCGAGCACACTCCCGTATCCCAATCACCTGCAGGAGAAACCAGTTAATGTCTGAAAAAGGTGCCCGTTTGCGTCCATCCCGCGCGCTTGCGGCCTATCTTCCCGCTGCACTTTACGTTGTCCTGGGCGCCTGCCTGTACATCACCTTCTCGGTTGGCCAGTGGCGTTCGTTGACTGTCCCTTCGTGGGATCTGGCTATTTTCACCGAGGCGGCGAAGTCCTATTCTCACTTCTCTGCGCCGATCGTGCCGGTGAAGGGGCCGGGTTACAACCTTCTGGGCGATCACTTCCACCCCATCTTGGTTCTTCTGGGTCCGGTTTATCGCTTCTTCCCGTCGGGACTGACCCTGCTGGTCGTTCAAGATCTGTTGATTGCGGTTTCGGCGTGGCCGCTGGTTCGTCTAGCCAGCAAGCAAGCCGGGTGGCTTCTTGGAACATTCGTTGGGATTGGGTATGTCACCGCATGGGGATTCCAGGGTGCCGTTGCCTCGCAGTTCCATGAGATTGCCTTTGCTGTTCCCCTTCTTGCCTGGGCCTCTGCCGCATTTGTTGAGGGTCGCTGGGTTGCCGTTATGGCATGGTCGGCCCCTTTGGTCTTGGTGAAGGAAGACCTTGGCCTCACCATCATGATGATTGGCATTGTGTTGGCGTGGCGAGGCCGGGAGAGCGAAAAATCCTTTACCTATCCCTTGTTTTTTGCGGTCTTTGGACTTCTTGCCTTCTTCGTGACGGTGAAGCTGCTTCTGCCTGCCTTTAATGCCTCAGGTACCTGGGCCTACAGCTTGGATGGAAGCAGCAATCGGGGGGATGTCACTCTGATTGAGCGTGCACTGTGGCCTGCCCAAAAGTACGGCGTGATTGCCATGGTGATTTTGGGCGCCGGCATCATTGGTATGGCATCTCCCTGGTTCTGGGTCATCATGCCAACAATTGCGTGGCGTTTCTTGGGTTCCGTTGACTACTACTGGGATTGGAAGCACTGGCACTACAACGCGATTTTGATCCCCATCCTCTTGGGTGCCTTGCTGGATGTGCATCGCCAGTGGTCTTCGCAGCAGGATTCCTCGATTTCCCGAGGCTTGGGCTGGGTAACCAGCGCGCAGCGTCCTTTGGTGGCAACAATTGCATTGGCCCTGCCCTGCGCCGCGGCTTTTGTGACCGCTCCGCAGCTTCCGATGTGGCAGATGACGAATCCGGGTTTTGGAACTCTGAGTCCTCGAATGGCCCAGGCCCAAGAGATCAATGAGCTCATCCCTGAGAATTCAAAGGTCGAAACTGATCTCACTCTGCTGGCCTACTTGGTTCCACGCCACGAGGTGTATTGGGTGGGATCCGCTAAGGATGTTGACGTCGACTATGTCGTTGTCGACCAACGTGGAGCCGCGTGGGGAGATCAGAAGAACGTCGAAGCCGTGGCTTACGCGCAGGGGACGCATCCGGGGCACAGTTTCGAATTGGTTTATAACCAGGGCGGTTTCCAAGTCGCTAAACGCATCAGCTAATGCGCTTTACTGGAATTGATTGAGCGTCATATCGGTCAAGACGCACGGTGCCCCCGCGAGAAATCGCGGGGGCACCACGTATGAGAGTGATACTTCAGTGTGCGCGACGCAGCCTCATGGAGTTGAGGACAACACACACCGAAGACATGGCCATCGCAGCCGAAGCAAGCATCGGGTTAAGAAGCCCGAAGATCGCGAGCGGAATCATGATGACGTTGTAGAAGAACGCCCAGAATAGGTTCTCTTTGATGACCTTGAGGGTCGCACGCGAAATACGAATTGCCGCGGCAGCCATCGTTGGGTCTGAGCTCACCAGTGTCATATCCGCGACAGCGATTGCACTATCGGCACCCGAACCCATGGCAATACCCAAGCCCTGAGTTGAGGCCTGTGCAAGAGCTGCCGCGTCATTCACGCCGTCACCCACCATGGCTACTTGGTGGCCTTCTTCTTGAAGGCGCATCACCGCATCGCGCTTATCTGCGGGAAGGACTCCCGCAATGACCGAGTCAATCCCCACCTGTGAAGCGACAAAACGTGCTGCAGATTCATGGTCGCCAGTGAGCAGAGTGGGAGTGATTCCCAAGGCTTTGAGCTGGGCAATCGCATCCTTTGATGACTCTTTCACCGTGTCACGCACAACGAAGGCACCCAGAAGCACGCCATCGAGGTGTTCGGGAAGTTCACGTGTCTGCGGCGTGAGTGTCGCTGTGGGTGCTTGGGCAGAAGCAAGTCGGCGTGAACGTACCTGAGGTTCATAACCCGCTGCCTTCACAACCTCTTCAAGCTGAGCATCGCTGTAATCATGTTTGAGGGTGATTCGCGCACTCTCAGTTGCCAGGTTAACCTGCGCATGAACGCCATCGAGCTTGCCCAACTTGCGCTCAACTCTGCGAACGCAGGAAGCACAGGTCATGCCGCCCACGGCCATATCAACGATGATTCCGCCATCCTCGTCCTCTTGCGTGGGTGTCGAAGCCTGCGTCGATTCCGTATCACCAGCGGAGGAAGTTTCCTGCCAGCCCTCAACGCGCGCGCTGGCCACAACGGTCGCTCCCGTGGCCTCGGCCTCGGAAATGGCGGAAAGCGCGGACTGGGGAAGGGAAATACCAAGCTCACCCAGCCAGCTCACGCGGCCGGCTAGGAGGAGTGCGCCGTCCTCGCTCAGCGCGGAAACCCCAAGTCCGGGGTGGTTGCGCAGCTCGCGAACTGGGTGTGAGGGAAGCTCGCGCTCGCGGGCAGCCGCGGTCAGCGCGCGGGCAATCGGGTGCTCCGAGGCCGATTCCAGCGAGGCGGTCACGCTGAGTGCATCCTCGCCGGCCTGGGCATCGGGATAATTCGCGCTTCCGTCGGGGAGGATCACGGATTCCAATGACATGGCACCCTTCGTTAAGGTGCCGGTCTTATCAAGGAGGATCGTGTCGATGCTGCGCGTGCGCTCAAGAACCTCAGCGGAAGAAATGAGGATACCCATCTGCGCGGCCTTACCCGAACCCACAAGAAGGGCGGTTGGCGTAGCCAGACCAAGAGCGCAGGGGCAGGCAACAACCAACACTGCAACGGCAGCGGTGATTGCGCTTTGAACGCCAGCTCCGGCGATGAGCCATCCCGCCAAAGTCAGAAGGGAAAGCACAATGATCGTCGGAACGAAGACCGAGGAAATACGGTCCGCAAGACGTTGGACTGGAGCTTTCGTTGCCTGGGCCTCGGTGATCATCTGCCCGATGTGAGCCAGCTGGGTTTCGGAGCCAACGGCGGTTGCACGGACGATCAATGCTCCCGAGGTGTTGAGGGTGCCACCGGTGACCGCGCTGCCGGGGGATACTTCACGGGGAAGAGATTCACCCGTCATGAGCGAGGTATCCAAGGCACTGGAGCCCTCTTCAACGATGCCATCGGTTGCAACCTTGTCTCCGGGGCGAACCTGGAAGAGGTCTCCGACGCGAAGTTCGGCTGCGGGGATGGTGCGGAACTGACGATCCGTGCCGCTTCCTTCAACGAGGATTGCATCCTTCGCGCCGAGCTCAAGAAGAGAACGCAAGGCATCACCGGAGTGGTAGCGCGTCCGTGCTTCCATCAGACGGCCGGCCAGAAGGAAAGTAACGATTGCGCAGGCACCCTCGAAGTAGATTTCCGCGTGCGTTGCGTGGCTGCTCGCGGGAATGAGCGACATATGCATGCGCATGCCGATCATGCCTGCACCGCCAAAGAGCAGGGCATACCACGACCACAGGCTCGAGGCGATGACACCGAGAGAGACCAGGGTATCCATGGTCGAAGATCCGTGGCGTCCCGCTTGGAAGGCAGCGCGATGGAAGGGTGCGGCACCCCAGATCACGACCGGTAGCGAGGCGAAAGCGACGACCCACTGCCAGCCGGGGAACTGAAGTGGAGGAACCATGGACAGTCCCAGAACGATGATTGTGAAGGGGAGGGTCACAAGGAAGCGGTTGCGTAGATCCGCGGCGCGGCGCAGCAGGCCGTCCCCCAAGTGCTCACTCTCAGTATCAGTTGATGTGTGGCGAGTTTCGGTAGTCATTCTGAGCGATTCTGTCGTGTGTGGTTCATGGGATACCCGGGGGCACCTGATGGCGCCCCCGGATGAGGAGATCATAAATCGCGAGCGATTCCTACCAGTTCGAAGCCGGCCTCGGAAACAGCGTCACGCAGAGCGTTGTCATCGAGTTCGGTGTTGGTGACAACGGTGGCCTTGGAGGTTGCGCCGGAGTTGAGGATGACCTCGACGTTCAGGACGCCGGGGACCTCGCTCAGTTCTTCGGTGACAGATGCGACGCAGTGTCCGCAGGTCATTCCGTTGATTGAGAGTTCGACGGTGCGATCAATTTCCTGTGCCATGATGGCGCCTTTCTTTGGTGGTGGAAAAAATGGAGAGACGTATGTGTGCGCTTAGGACTTCACCAGTCGCGCGATTGCCTTTGTGGCTTCTTGGATCTTTTCGCGTCCTTCTTCTTCGCTGTGTTGAGCGGCGTGAAGAACGCAGTGATTCATGTGGTCTTCAAGGAGGCCTAATGCGACGGAGTCCAGAGCGGACTGCACTGCAGAGATTTGAGTGAGGACATCAATGCAATAGGTGTCCTCTGCAACCATGCGTTGCAACCCCCTCAGCTGGCCTTCAATTCTGCGAAGGCGCTTGAGGTAGTGCTCGGTTTCTTCGGTATATCCGTGAGTCATAGTGTTACTCCTTGCGCTTCGAAATATACCCCCGGGGGGTATATGTGTCAATAGGAAATAAAGATGAGGAAACTCTCGTTGAGCCAATCTGGACGCAGATGCACGTCAGGGGGCTTAGGCTTGCACCAAGGGAAGGAGAGGCCATGAGACGACAACACCACCGCTCGTATTACGCACGGCGTCGTGTGCCGGGCTCTTTTACTTCCCTCTACCTGCGTGCGAAAGTGATCCCGCTTGCACCCAAACTGTTCTCTGCGCTCGCGGTTGCGGGGGCCTCGACACTGGGATTTCTTCCAGCGGATATTCGCTCGCGTCTGCGGATGGAGTCAGATCGTCTGGGTGAACAGGTATCAGAACAATCCCAATCGATCTTCTTCCGGGACCCCGGATTGGACACCCTTTTCGTACGTGTTCTCTGTGGTATCGCTGGCAGTGCCGGGAAAATCGTCCACGCAGCAGCGGCACTGGACTCTGTCATTGGACTGGATCGCACAGGCAAACTTCAACGCTTGGCGCAGGTGACGCCTCGTGATGGCTTTGAAGCTCTGATGGCGGGAATGCTCATTGCCGGTACTTCGCTGGGGCAAATGACCGGTGGAACCGCACATGCAGATAAGTATTTTGATTCTGATGGTGGCCAGGATTTTATTGAGATTCCAGGGCGGCCGCGTTCTCAGGTCAAGCGTCTTTGGGCGCCGCGCTCGCTCCAAGATATGGCAGCGGATATCGATGACATGTACTGGGCTGGAACCTATGGGCAGTCCATCAAAATCACGCGCGTAGGCCAGGGGGAGACACGGCGTTGGCTCGTTTCGATCCCCGGAACACAGCACTTTGATACTCCATCAACTCCCAACCCGGCAGACATGGAGGCCAATATTCGAGAGGCATTGGGAATGCCCTCGTCTATGCGCGCGGGGATTATTCTGGCACTTCACCATGCGATGAGTGAAGAAGGTGTTGATCCCGAAGGCTTCGCTACGGAGCCAGTGATGCTTGCCGGTCATTCTCAGGGCGGTCTGATCGCGGTGAATTTGGGAAGCCTATCCGTGCAGGAAACAGGAATTGATGTCCGCGCAATTCTTGCCATGGGAGCTCCCGCCAGGCGAACACGAATTCGTCCAGAAGTTGTCATGGTTGATATTGCCCATGATCAGGATGTTGTTCCATCTACTGATGGAACACCGGCTCGTGCTCCCGACCATCGGATCATGGTGGGACGAAAGCTCATTCAGCCACGACTGCGTGCCCTGTACTATGCGCATTCATCATCGACATACACCGAAACGGTGGGACACCTTGAGCGTCGCAGTGCCATCACTCAGTGGGATCGGGTCGGGCAAGCGGTTCGCACGCTCCAAGCGATGCTCCCACAGGGCGATGAGCCTACCCGCGTGCGCATCTATGACGTCTGGCAAGAGCTCGATGACCCAAATTCGGGGGTTTGGTCGCGGGTGAAAGGTATCCATTCTCGGCAACTCACCAGTAATGCACAAGAGACTGATGACAATCACGATGGGGTGACGCATGGAAGCGAATAGATCACTCAAGCGGATCTTGGGAATGATGAATGGCTCTGCGCTCCAGCGCATCTCTGACGATATCCCACGGATTTCTAATCCCCTGGGCCTTGCTGCTATGGGAATCGCAACGCTTGGAGTGGGGGCTGCACTTACGCGTCTGCGGCCAAGCGATCGGGAAGGGCGCTCTCAGCGCTTCGCCCGCATGATCGAGGCAAGGCTTCGCTCAACCCTTGAAAAACAGGTCGTGCGAGGTGAATACGGCAATGTGAATTCCGCTCCGTGGGATGTCGATCGCTGCGAGGTTCAGGTTAACGAAGGCTTTGGGAAACCAACCGTGGTTTGCTTCACTGTAGTGATGACGTCTTGCAGCGAAGAGCTAGCGGAAGACCTTCGTGCGCATGCTGCGCAGGGTTTACTGGCTGCGGCTGTAGAGGCAGCATGGCGTAATCCCGAAATTGCGCCGATTGTCATTGAAGGCAAGCTTCAGTGCGGTGATGAGGACATCGTCGACATGCGCGCTCTGGGCTACTCTTCCCTACAGGTACGCCCCGAAGAGCTCTTTGAACGCTTGGGGGCACCCGCATTTGATAGTGGCTGGAAACCGGTCTAAACCAGCGTTATTCTGCGCTGATCCAATCGACCATATCGGGTGCATAACCCGTGTAGGTCTCAGGAGTGAGCTCCATGAGTCGCTGCTTCTGGTCTTCGGGTAAATCCAAAGAAGATACAAACTCGCGCAGACTTTGGATATCAATATCGTGTCCGCGCGTCAGTTCCTTCATGCGCTCGTAGGGGTTCTCCATGCCGTCGCGCCCCTCAAGGGAGGCAAGACGCATGACCTGCTGGATGGCCTCGGAAAGAACTTCGGGATGCTGTGCCAATTCCTCAGCCATGACCTGTGAATTCAGTTCGATTCCCTCTAAACCACGGGTCAAATTATCAATCGCAACAAGTGAGTGCCCCAAAGCCACCCCGATATTGCGCTGAGTTGAGGAGTCCGTCAGATCGCGCTGAAGCCGCGATGTCACCAAAGTCTGAGCAAGGGTTTCCAACAGCGCGCAGGAAATCTCAAAATTAGCCTCGGCATTCTCAAAACGAATCGGGTTGACCTTATGCGGCATCGTCGAAGAGCCGGTTGACCCTTGCGCACCAAGCTTTTGATGGAAATAACCCAAAGAAATGTAGGTCCAGCAATCCGTCGAAAGATTATGAGCGATGCGCCCGAAGCGCGAAATATCGCTGTAGAGTTCGCTTTGCCAGTCATGAGACTCGATCTGAGTCGTCAACGGGTTCCACGTCAGACCGAGGCGCTCCACAAAATCTTTTGTGAGAAGCGGCCAGGGAACCTGGGGCAGCGCAACGCGGTGAGCAGCCCAAGTTCCAGTGGCTCCGTTCATCTTGCCCAAGTATTCCGCGTCTTCAATTCGTGACAGCTGGCGAGAGAGGCGATAGGCGAAAACCGCCAATTCCTTACCCATAGTGACCGGAGTTGCCGGTTGCCCGTGGGTGCGCGCGAGCATGGGAACATCCGCACCATTTTGAGCCAATTCAAGAAGTCGCGAATGCAGCGCCTGTGCACGAGGCAACCACACTTGGCGAACGGCAGCTTGAACATTGAGGGCATACGAGAGGTTATTGATGTCCTCTGAGGTCGCAAAAATATGGACCATCGGACGAAGCGAGGGAAGTACGGTGGTGGGACCGAGAGCATCGCGCGCTGCCTCAAGGCGATGATCAATGTAGTACTCGACTGCCTTCACGTCGTGGCGGGTTTCGGCTTCGATCTGGGCGAGTTCGGCAATGGAATCTGCGTTGAAATTCTGAGGAAGTGCACGCAGGTAGTCCAATTCGGCATCAGAGATCTCAGGAGCGTGAGCGATGATGCCCCGTCGCAGCAGCTCAATCATCCACTCAATCTCGACAAAAATTCGGGTTCGATTGAGTGCGGCCTCTGAAAGGTACTGAGTCAGTTCCTTGGTCTGAGGGCGGTAGCGACCGTCCAGCGGAGAGAGCGCCTGGCCAGTTGCTGCTAGGTCTGCGTATCCCATTTCGGGCGAAAACATGGATCCTTGCTGCGAAGTCATGTCTTAATCATCTCAGACCGAGAGCTCGCTGCCACGGGACCACGTTTTGAAACCTTGTATTCACACACAGTCGTGACGGGTTATCGGTGTTTTCCACAGAAATTCTGATGCGTCTAAAGCGAGAAGAGCCTCTTCATACTCTGACACGTATGTGGATGTTTACGGTATGTCAGTCACTTCAGGTAATCGCAGACAATTGTGCGGATATTGCCGCAACAATGAATGAATTTTCTCTGTCGTCATGGACTGGAAACGGAAGTGAAGCTGCGCGCGCAGAGATTGAGCAAATTACGAAGGGATCAAATTCTTGGTCCGCACTCGCATCGCAGCTGAAAGAACTCGCGCAATTAGAAATGGCAAGTCTGGAGGGACAGTCATGAGCGATGAATCCGTGTCGTGGATGCTTGTCTCTTCTTCGCAGACGAGCATCGATACTGAAGCACTGGTGGATGATGTCCTCTCAATGAGGAAAATCAAAGATGCCTGTGATGAGCAGCTGGATATGCTCGCTGGAATGATCCAAGACTTGAGGATTCACAAGTGCGGGGAGGCGGCCGACCACTTTTACTCACTTGGCGCGCACCTCAGTGAGCGGATGGATAGTTGCGCGAAAAAGCTTGCCTATGTTGCGCGGATCCACTCTGGTGCCGAGGCCGATGTCCGAGCCTACCAGCGCACCTGTGCCCGCTTAGACGGCGGTTTGGGAGTAAATATCTGGGGCGGTGGCTTGGTGCTCTCGCAAAAGATTGGAGGTTTTGGAAAGTACCTGAATCCAAACCTTCCCTTTCTCATGGCTCCTGTTGGTTTGGTTCATGGAGGGGCGATTATTGCAGCCCACGGCTATTCCTTTGTCCATCAACCAAAAGATGCAGAGTTGGGTATCCGGACCCAGTATGACGTTGGTGAAGTGGCCAGAATGCTGAGCGGCACGAATTCGCATGAGAACGCAGAAGTGACGCGCGATGCCGCTGCCCAAGCATCAACTTTCTATGCGGCCATGGGCTGGTTAATGTTTGGCCGACACAGTGGGGTGCGGGTCTCAGCCCAGACACTTCCAACCACTCCGGGCGGAAGGACTCCGTTGAGTACTCGGGTATTGGAAGGTGTTGCTGATGGCGGGAAAGTACGCACATACTGCGGGCCTTTCGGTGTCGCTCTCTATGCGGCTCATAGCGTTATCGCCTACCCCAAACATGCTCCGACGCTCCAGCAGGCAGCCTTGGGAGTCACGCAAGGGAGTAATGGCGGAGCTCCACCTCGTGTCAGCACGCCGCTTCAGGCATCGTCAGCCCTTGAAAGGATTGGAGAACTGCGCTCAAGCGCGGATGAAGGTCAGATCGAGATCCTTGAGCATGTCACTAGAGACGAGCAGGGCCAGGAGCACCGTTCATGGTCCGTCATGATCCGAGGAACGCAGAAGTGGGGACCGGGTGAGGACAATCCCCAGGACATGCTGACGAACCTTCAGGCAGTTGGTCAATCTGACTCAGATCAGCTTCGTTCGGTGAAAACTGCCATGGATATGGCCGGAATCCGCAGTGATGAACCCGTTGAGTTCATTGGTCATTCGCAAGGTGGAATCATCGCTGCTCAGCTGGCTTCCGAAAGTGATATTCGCGCACGCTACAGCGTGGCCTCGGTTCTCACAGCGGGATCGCCCGTCGCAGGTTTTCACCCAGATCCTGGTGTTCCCATGCTCAATATGGAAAATACACGCGATATCGTTCCTGCCCTTGATGGTGCGGCGAATACGAATCGAGGAAATGCGCTCACCTTGCATTTTGATAGCGAACACCTGGATGTGAAGCAGGGCAGTGACAATCCCATTGCTGCACACGACATTGGAACCTACACGCAGGCGATCCGCGAATGCGAGCAGGTGAATCCGCAACAGAATCCCAATATTGGGGAAGTACTTCGTTGGGAAGAACAAAGAAGAACTCGGCTAGGTATCACCGATAGGACGCAGACGCGCTCCTATATCTTTGATACCCGCCGAGTGACGTGATGTGTGAGAGCGGGAAGGATCAGTCCTTCTTGGACGCTCCGGTCAGGCCTACGAACAGGGAAGAGACAACGGCGGTGATAATCGCGCCGATAATTGCCGCCCCAATCCCAGAGACAGAGAAAGGAAGACCCAAAGAGTGGGCAACTCCGCTTGCCACCATGAAACCGATGCCATTAGTCACCAGAGCAAAGAGTCCGAAAGTGAGGATATACAGGGGGAAGGCAAGGATTGAAACCAAGGGGCGCACAATCGAATTCACAATGGTGAAGACCAAGGCGATCAGGCCCAGCATGATGACTGTTTCAGTCAGGGTTGTGCCCTGTGCGATGACGATTCCAGGAACAAGTTTGGCTGAGACCCACAGTCCCAAGCCCGTTCCGATAAGACGCAGAATAAAGTTCATGCGCTTAATTATCGCCTATCGCTGAGCAAAGAACTATGCGACGATCGCCATAACTGCGCTAAACATCAAGACGCAGGCCAGATATTCGCCGATCCCAATGACCGCGGGGCGAAGCTTGATCCGCGAGGAATTTTGTAATGCGGGAACAATGATCGCTCGCGCAGAAAGCAGAGTAAAAGCGATCAACGACCAGAGCGGAACCACGTGGGTCACAACGCCGACAAGGCCTGCCACGAGTGTCGCTAGGTGCCAGGCAATACTGACGACGAACATCCGTGTGTCTCCGGCGCCTCGGATTAACGATCTGACGTAGAGAGTGGCACCCAGCATATATGCCGCAATTGCCGCCGCCGCACACCAGAGTTTGAGTGGTGAGTAGTCTTCAGCAACAACCCACACTGACAGCGGATAGGTGCATGAACTGGCCAGAACGCTGGCAATGTGTGAGGGGAGTGAGCGTCGGCGCTTTCTCCAGGCCTCGAATGTCGCAATTGCGCAGAAGATTGTTACGGGGATCAGGATTCGCGCGACAGGACGCGGGTGAAGAATGATGACCGGGACCCCGCATACGGCAGCGATTGCTGCCCAGGTCGCCATCGCCGGTAGGTAGGTTTTGCGA
The DNA here is from genome assembly GCA_938022345.1 of uncultured Actinomyces sp. Taxonomy (GTDB): domain Bacteria; phylum Actinomycetota; class Actinomycetes; order Actinomycetales; family Actinomycetaceae; genus Pauljensenia. Next base: position 3,671 of record CALIEP010000274.1, on the reverse strand, counting down.
CGTTTAGGTGCAGCCGCCATGAACAGGGTGAGTGCGTGATAGCTGCAGTAGGCCGCTGTCCATGCGGCAAGTAAAAGGAACTGAATGGGCTGAGGTTTCAGGGTGCAGATTCCGACAGCGATGGGAAGGGCGGTCATTACCCATGCGCCGTGCTCGTTTGAGAGCCATCCGCGGCGAATAAGTGAGCGCATCCGTGATCCTCTTTGAACCATGGGCAACAGTGTAGTGCCCCTATTCACTAAGGCAAACCTAAGAAAAGCGCAAATTCTGTGCCGGCGCTCACCGACATCCCATTCATTGAGACATACTTTTTCTGAAGTGGGCCAACAGAGCAATAGTTATAGGTATGTCAACAAACGATACACGCGAAGAACATGCTCCGTCCTCGGTTGCTTCAAAGCCCGAGCTCTCTCAGGAAGACCGCTCTGCACGCATCGCGGTCACCGTATTCCCACTCATTATTATCGCAGCATTCGCTCTTGGTCTGATTTTCCCGACCCATGCAGCAAAGCTTGCCTCGGGTGTGAATATTGGCCTGGGCATCATTATGTTCGGCATGGGCTTGACCTTGACTCTTCCTGACTTTGCTCTTGTCGTGAAGCGCCCCTTGCCCGTCATCGTCGGTGTTATCGCACAGTACGTCATTATGCCTGGAGTTGCCTTCCTCCTGGCCAAGCTGCTCCACCTCGACCCGGCAATTGCAGCCGGCGTCATCCTGGTCGGTTGCGCCCCGGGCGGAACCGCCTCGAATGTCATCTCCTACCTGGCAAAGGGTGACGTTGCGCTCTCGGTGACCATGACATCGATTTCCACTCTTCTGGCACCCTTCATGACTCCCCTGCTCACCAAGTGGCTGGCCGGTCAGTACATGCCCGTTAATGCAAAGAGCATGGCGCTCGCAATTGTTCAGATCGTTCTGATCCCGGTCATCGCAGGTATCGTCGTCCGTATGCTTGCTGGCCGCTATGTTGAAAAGATCCTCCCGGCTCTTCCCTGGATTTCCGTCCTTGGCATCTCCTACGTGCTGGCAGCAGTCGTTGGTAAGTCCGCCGACACGATCATGAAATCCGCGCTCATCGTCTTTATCGTGGTCATCCTCCACAACCTGCTCGGCTACTTCTTCGGATACTTCGCAGGCCGTATCTCGGGCGGCGATTACCGTGCAGCCCGTACGACCGCAATCGAAGTTGGTATGCAGAACTCGGGTCTGGCAGCCGGTTTGGCAACGAAGTACTTCAGCCCCGAGGCCGCGCTTCCCGGCGCAGTCTTCTCGGTGTGGCACAACCTCTCTGGTGCACTCTTAGCCATGTTCTTCCGCCGTTTCGGCAAGCAGGGCTGAACGAGCGCCGAGGGAAAACCCGATAGCGACAGAGTCTAACTTTCGCATCGGTATAGTACCGGCCTGAAACTTGTGGGGCGACGCAGCGACTATCGCATGCGTCGCCCCACCGGTATGTCTGGCGTGGTGCAGTAGGCTTCACGCCCACAAGAATTTTCGAATGCCCAGCAGCGCTGGAATGCCAAAGACGTTCCTAGTTGTGGTTCCCCGAACGAGGTGTGTGCGCACCTTCCGAAAATGCCTCGATAGTCACCCGAGGATCAAGCGGACGGCCGGCGCGAGTTTCGGCGCGCAGGTGCGAAACGACGGCCTCGAGACTGCCGCAGGCATCGGCAACCGCCTTCTGACGCTGATAACCCACACCAATGCTGCGCATCGTTGAAATGAAATCCAACTCTTCTGCGCAATCAAGGTCCTCAGCAACAGGGCGCAGTTTTTCAATCATTTCATCCAGCAGCTCATCGATGTGGCGCTCATTGCCGTGAATGTCTTCAATCAAAATCGCGTCCATCCCGTAACGCGCGGCACGCCACTTGTTCTCAGCCAAGAACCACGGTGAGGTGGTTGGAAGCTCTTCGCCTCGATCAAGAGCACGCGAACCATATTCAACCAAGCAGTGAATAAGCGCGGCGATTGCTCCAATTTCAGCTGCATTGCTGGACGAATCGCAGACGCGCACCTCCAGCGTGCCAAGTCTGGGCGAGGGGCGAATATCCCAACGGATCTCATCAAAATTCGAAATGATGCCGGTGTGCATCATGTCGCGAGTGTAGTGTTCCAATTCCTCCCAGCGGGTAAACAACTGGGGGACACCCGCCGTGGGAAGCTGCTGGAAAACCATCGCGCGATTGTCGCAGTAGCCCGTATCCGTTCCCGCCCAATAGGGTGACGAGGCCGTCAGGGCTTGGATTCGCCCGAGCTGGGTGGAGAGGAAGGCAAGAAGAGGAAGAACTTTGGCGCGCTCCTCAATCCCAACGTGAACATGCGTGCCAAAAATCAGCATTTGGCGACCCCAGAACTGGGTGCGATTAACCAATTCGGCATAGCGTTTCGAATCTGAAACTCGCTGGTGTGCAGGGTTGGCAAATGGGTGAGATCCAGCGCTTGTGAGGTCGACGCGAAGTGCCGATGTGATCGGCTCAAGCATCTCTAAGCCCTCATTGAGATCGGCAATGGCGTCGCGGACACGAGTCTGTTTGCGAGAAACTAACTCCACTGTATTGCGCAGCATTTCACCGTGAACAAGCGTATTCCCCGGATATTGCGCGCAGACTTGAGTGATGATTGCCTGCGCACATTGGCGGAGGTCCTCAGAGTCGATATCGATGAGCTGGAGTTCCCACTCAACACCAAGTGTTGAACGTTCAGATTGTGCGAACGAGATGGCCATAGCTCCCCTTGCTCAAGCTTGTTGGTAGCGGTGGATAAAGGATGCCAATAGGTCGTGTGCGGGTTGAGTATTCGCAGCGTCGCAGCGCGCAACTACCGCGGGTTTCTCTTCTGCAGGATAGTAGGTGTCACCATAGGTCTCAATGCGTAGATGCATGCCATCTCGCGTAATTTCCGGGTGAAATTGCGTGCCGTAGATGTTCTTTCCCCAGCGGAGGATCTGGACGTGGCAGCGAGTTCCGGTCGCCAGAAGTTCGGCTCCCTGAGGAATAGATCCAATTGCATCGGCGTGACCGGTGTAGGCGTGGAATTTTGGCGGAAGCTGACCGGTCAGGGGGTCGGTAAGTCCAGCCTCGGTCAAGGTAATTTCAGGTGCCTGAAGATCTTCAGAGAAGCCCTCAACGATGGGCGCTCCCGAGGCTCGAGCCAGGGATTGCAAGCCAAAACAGATGCCGAAAGTCGGGAAATCGCGTTCCAGGAGGATGGATGTCAAGGCATCGATGCGTTCTTCAACGCGCAGGTGCTCGGGTGTCTTCTGCTCATGAGGGTGCTCGAAACCGAAGGGAGAGCCGGTAATGATGACACCCGAATACTGGTCCAAGTCGATATCACTGGCCGGGTGCGGTGAAGCGGCATCAACTAACGGAAGTGGGTGAAGATCGCTGTCACTGAGCTGACCGATTGCCTTCATCGACGCCAGTTCATCTCGCGCAAGGATACCGTCTGGTCGGCACACGGCCACCAGGAAGGGGCGAGAAGAAGCGGGTCGAGAAGCGTTCATAACGTCACGCTATCAGCCGTATCAAACAGATGCGCGGAGGATGCGGAAGATGGGATTGTGTAACGGGTAGAAAAAACCCGCAGCACCAAACGATGCTGCGGGAATCACGTCGGGGTGGCGGGATTTGAACCCACGGCCTCTTCGTCCCGAACGAAGCGCGCT
>CALIEP010000273.1 GCA_938022345.1 uncultured Actinomyces sp. | reverse complement strand
GACGATAGGAAGTAAAAATGGACTTTTCACTGAGCGAAGACCAGCAATTGATGGTCGATGGATTCACCGAATTGATGGAGTCGCGTAACTGGGAGAAGTACTTCCAGGAATGCGATGAACGCTCCGAATACCCCCAGGAATGGGTTTCGGCAATTTGCGAGCTCGGCTTTGACCAGATCCTCCTTCCCGAGGAGAACGGCGGTCTGGGTGCCGATTGGGTGACCCTTACCGCCGCTTACGAGGCCCTGGGTCGCGCCGGTGGCCCCACCTACGTTCTCTACCAGCTTCCCTGCTGGGATACCGTTCTGCGCGAGGGCACCGAGGAACAGAAGGAAAAGATCCTTTCCTTCGTGGGCACCGGTAAGCAGATGCTCAACTACGCAATGACCGAGCCGAGTGCAGGATCCTCGTGGGATGATATGCGCACGACTTACACCCGTAAGGACGGCAAGGTCTACCTGAACGGTCACAAGACCTTTATTACTTCCTCCAAGTACGTGCCTTACCTGGTTGTCATGGCTCGCGATAGCGACAACATGGACACCTACACCGAGTGGTTTGTCGATATGTCCCTGCCGGGTATTACCAAGGAACCCCTGCACAAGCTGGGACTGCGCATGGACTCGTGCTGCGATATCTACTTCGATAACGTCGAACTTCGCGAAGAAGACCTCTTCGGAACCGAAGGAAATGGATTCCGTCGCGGAGTTGCCGACTTCGATCTTGAGCGTTTCCTTGTCGCTCTGACCAACTACGGCCAGGCTTACTGCGCTTTCGAAGACGCTGCGCGCTACGCCAACCAGCGTGTCCAGGGTGGACAGGCAATTGCCCGTCACCAGCTCATCCAGCTCAAGTTTGCGGACATGAAGGTTGCGCTCACCAATATGCGCAACATGCTCTACGAAATCGCGTGGAAGCACGATAACGGTCTGCTTGGTCGTGGTGATTGCTCCATGGCGAAGTACTACTGCGCACACGCAGCATTTGAGGTCGTCGACAATGCCCTGCAGGTTCTGGCAGGCGTCGGTATTACCGGTGAACACCGTGTCCAGCGTATGTTCCGCGACCTGCGCGTTGACCGCGTCAGCGGTGGTACTGACGAAATGATGATCCTCACCGCAGGCCGTGCAGCTCTGAAGGAATACCGCTGATCGGCGGGAGGTGTCTTGTAATGTCATTACCCGTTGATAAGCCGTCCTACGGCAACCTTGACGGCCTGAAGGTCGTTTACTCAGCAGTGGAAATTGCTGTTCCTACCGCATGCGAAATCATGTCGGAGTGGGGTGCCGATATCACCTGGATTGAGAACACCTACAGTGGCGATTCTGTGCGTGATACCGAGTTCGTCAAGGAAATGGAACGACGCAATCAGCGCTCCATCTCGATGAATCCTTTCACGGATGAAGGAAAAGAGATTATCCGTGCACTTGTTAAGGACGCGGATATCTTCATCGAGTCCTCGAAGGGCCCGGTATGGGCACGAAAGGGAATCACCGATGACTTCCTGTGGGAGGTCAACCCTCGCCTGGTTATTGTGCACGTTTCCGGTTTCGGTCATGTTGGTGACCCCAAGCGTGTTCACTCCGCGGCATACGATCTGACCGTCCAGGATTATTCGGGTTACGTGTACCAGAACGGTACCCCTGAAGAAGCAATGACGGCAGCTCCCTACACTGGAGACTACTTCAACTCGCTCATGGTGATCTCCTCTGCCTTGGCTGCGGTCTTCCGTGCTCAGCGCACCGGAGAAGGTGAGTCGATCGACGTCGCAATGTATGAAACGATGCTGCGCGTTGGCGCGTACTACATGATCGACTACATGAATAAGGGAGTGCTCTACCCGCGTGCGGGCGCACGCCATCAGAACCTGTGCGCGATCGGCCAGTACAAGACCAAGGACGGGATCCTGGGCCTGTGCTGCTACGGTGTTCCTCAGAACAAGTACCTGCTCGAAGTCATTGGTTTGGGGGATCTGTGGGGAACAGAAGAGTACCCCGAGGACACCTCAGCGCTGTGGCTTGACGGCCCCAAGGCCTCGTTGATCGAGCAAAAACTGGAAGAGTACCTGCTCACCCAGAACGTCGACGATGTTGAGGCAGATTTTGTTGCCCACAAGATCGCTGCTCAGAAGTGCTTGGATTTCGACTACCTCATGGCCGAAGAACACACCAAGCTGCGCAGAAACTTCATGGAGTGGGAGAACCGCGAAGGGGAGACGATCAGGGGCCTGAATACGGTTCCTCGTTTTGCGCATCGCCCCGGTGGCTTCTGGCGTCCGATGCCCGCATTGGGTGAAGACACTCGAGATGTCCTCCACCGCAGCGGTTTCTCAGATGAGGATATCGAGCGTTTCAAGGCCTCCGGTTCCATCAAGTTCGCCGAAGAGGACTGATTCGTGACCATTCGGGATGAGATTCACTCGCGCACTAATCTGCGCGACATCTGGGAGGATGCGGTTCATGCAGCCCCAGAACGCAGCTTCCTCATTTTTGAGGATGTGTGCGCTGGTGTGCGCGTTGAACGCTCCTACCGTCAGACAGATGAACAAGTGAATCGATATGCGAATTCCCTTCTCAAGCTGGGCTATCGCAGCGGTGACCGCATTGCACTCTACCTGCCCAATAGCATCGAGTTCATCGAATGCTTTTTGGCGATTGCGAAGATCGGTGCGGTCATCGTTCCCTTGGACACGAAGGGGACTTCTTTTGAGCTTGCGGGGCTGATTGATGCCAGTGATGCTCGCGCGGTGATTTGTACCCGAGGGTGCTCGCTGACCCTCGACGAGGCAGTGTTGGCCTCGGGAGCTCAGGTGCTCTTGGTAGGCAGTGATGCAGGTGAGGGGGAGTCTTCTCTATCTGCTCTCAGTCGGAGCTGCTCACCGCAGCTGGATTATGATCCGCAGCTTGAAGCGCTGAGTCTTCTGGAAATTATGTTCACCTCTGGGACGACCTCGTCTCCTAAAGGTGTCATGATCACTCATGCTAACGCCGTGTTTTCAGGAAAATATGTCAACTGGGAACTGGCGATGACCAGTGATGATCGCTACGCGACTTCTATGGTTGCCAGTCACGTGAATTTCCAGCTCTCAGCCTTCATGCCGGTCATCACCGCTGGAGCGACGCTGATTCTTCTTAGCCGTTACAGCGCACATCGTTTCTGGAAATCGGTGTGTCAAACCCGAGCGACTTTGGTTCAGGGGATGGCACTGATCGTCATGACGATGCTTGCGCAACCCGTGGACCCAGAAGAACAAAACCACTGCGTGCGTCAGATGCACTATTTCCTGATGCTGTCTGATGAAGATAAAGAACGCTTTGAAAAGCGTTTTGCTGTTCCACTACTCAATAACTATGGGTCGACTGAGACCTTGGTTGGAGTTGTCACCGATCCCCCCGTCGGGGAGAGGCGCTGGCCTTCGGTGGGACAGGTTGGTCCGGACTACGAGCTCAAGATTTGTGATGAGTCTGGAGCAGAAGTACCGCAGGGACGCAATGGTGAAATCTACATTCGTGGCGAGATGGGAATCTCGCTCATGCAGGGGTACTGGAAGCGCCCCGATGCGACTGGGGAGGCAGTTATCGATGGGTGGTATCACACCGGTGACTGGGGATATGTTGACCCTGATGGATGGCTTTTCTTCGCCGATCGGCGGCACGACCTCATCAAGCGCAACGGTGAGTCGGTGGCCTCGGGAGAAATCGAAAACCTTCTACGCCAAATCCCCGAAGTCAGCGACGCGGCGGTCGTCGGAGTTTGCAACCCCATTCGCGGCCAAG
>CALIEP010000272.1 GCA_938022345.1 uncultured Actinomyces sp. | reverse complement strand
TGGATCAGGCAGTACGTCTGGCGTCCTGGATGCGCACATCATTGATGATTGTTGTCGCATCTCACGAGTGCGGGGGGATCTTCGCTGATGAGAATTCGGCTGAGGCGCATCTATGGGAACGATTAGACGGAACCGAGGTTTCTTTTAAAGTCATGCGTTGCCGACGTGATATGTCAATGGCGGAAACCGTACTTGATTGGGCGCGTAGGATCGACGCGGATATGATCGTCATCGGCCTGCGACCGGGTGGCTCGAAGAGTACAACAATCGGCAACACAGCGACTCAGATTTTGCTTGATGCTCCCTGTCCGGTGATGACTTCGTCGTGGCGTTTTTAAGGACACGAGCACCTAGTTTCACCCTTATTTACGCACTTTCATGCTGCGCGAGTGACAAAGGGATAGTTATAATTGTAGGCAGTCTGTCGTCGTCCAGTGGATTGGCGGCTCATTTGTCAACCCATGAAAGGGATTCGAGTGTCTCCATCTCGCGCTACCAGCGCCCGCGATACTGAAGATGAAGCCCCTGAGGTCAAGAAAGCAACGCGTACGCGTCGCTCGTCAAAGACTACATCGGTAGAAGCCCAAGCGGAAGAGGCCGAAGCACCAAAGAAGGCTGCGAAGGCGAAGAAGACTAAGAAGACCGCATCTACCGCCACCGATCCTGCTGCTGCAACGGAAGAGAAGACACCCGCTAAAAAGCGGACGACCAAGAAGGCTACTGCATCAAAGAGCGCGAAGAACGAGGACGCTGCTGAAGTAGAACCCGAAAAGAAGCCGCGGACAACGCGTAAGAAGGCAAAGAAGGCTGAAGAAGGCGCATCTGCTGAGGAAGCTGCTGCACAGCCTGTGAAGCGGACGCGCAAGAAGAAGGCTGAAAAGGTCGAAGAGGTTCCTCAAGATTCTCAGTCTGAAGAGGCCGAGGATCTTGAAGGCGACATCGTCGAAGAAGCCCAACTTGAAGATGTTGAAGATATTGATGCTGAGGTCGACGACATTGAGGTAGATGCCGATGATGCGGATGAAGATGACTCAGAGGACAAGGACTCTGATGACGATGCTTCGTCACAGGATCAGGACTCAAAACCTCAGGCAGTAGCAGCTGTCCGCTCAAAGGGCGGTTTCGTGGTCTCTGATTCTGATGAGACCGATGAGCCGGTTCAACAGGTTACTGTCGCGGGTGCGACGGCTGATCCCGTTAAGGACTATCTCAAGCAAATCGGTAAGGTATCGCTTCTGAACGCGGAACAAGAAGTTGACCTTGCCCGTCGAATCGAAGCTGGTCTGTATGCCGAAGAATTGCTGAAGACCACCTCCAATGATTTGACTTCTCGCCAGCGGCGCGAGCTTCATATTCTCGCCCAAGACGGACAGCAGGCAAAGAACCACCTTCTCGAGGCTAATCTCCGTCTCGTTGTCTCGCTGGCAAAGCGCTACACCGGACGCGGAATGCAATTCTTGGATTTGATTCAGGAAGGCAACCTTGGTCTTATTCGAGCGGTTGAAAAGTTCGACTACACGAAGGGCTACAAGTTCTCGACATATGCGACCTGGTGGATTCGTCAGGCGATTACGCGTGCGATGGCAGACCAAGCGCGTACTATTCGTATCCCCGTCCACATGGTCGAAGTTATTAATAAGCTTGCTCGCGTCCAGCGTCAAATGCTTCAAGATCTCGGGCGTGAACCCACTCCTGAAGAACTTGCTAAAGAACTGGACATGACTCCTGAAAAGGTTGTCGAGGTCCAAAAGTACGGACGTGAGCCGATTTCTCTGCATACTCCTCTTGGTGAGGATGGCGATAGCGAGTTCGGTGACCTGATCGAGGATTCTGAAGCTATTGTCCCCGCAGATGCCGTGTCTTTCACTCTGCTTCAAGAGCAGTTGCACCGAGTGCTCGACACTCTCTCCGAACGCGAAGCAGGCGTCGTTTCGATGCGTTTCGGTCTTGGAGATGGTCAGCCTAAGACTCTTGATGAAATTGGCAAGGTCTACGGAGTGACGCGCGAACGTATCCGTCAGATTGAATCCAAGACGATGTCGAAGCTTCGTCATCCCTCTCGTTCGCAAGTCCTGCGTGACTATCTTGACTGAGAACTAGATACATGTGAGTGTGGGCCGGAAACCTTAA
>CALIEP010000271.1 GCA_938022345.1 uncultured Actinomyces sp. | reverse complement strand
AACCATAACCCACTCCCCCTTTGTGGCGTCCAACTCGAAGGTCGGAACCACCCGGGAAGAGGATCGGAACAACCTTCGCCCCGGGGTTCGCCTGCGTCAAAGTCTCCTCAATAGCCCGGTACAGTTTTGTGTCGATTGACGAGGCCGTGGCCTGCTCGCTCAACAGGCGCTCGATGGTCACATGGTCGGCAAGCTCCCCCAAGGCCTCGGTAATCGCACGGTCGACATCATCATCACTTTGCCCGGGAAGGGTACGGATATCCAGTTCCAGTTCTCCGGATGAAGGGAGAACGTTAATAGGACCGCCGGCTCGGATAACCGTTTGCGCAACGGTCATATGCGAGACTGCGTGGGCATACGCCGCGAGGTCACCGAATTCGCTATAGTCCCCGCGATATGTACCGTTAATCAAAGATTCTTCAAGTTCTGAATCAAATTCAAAAGCGCGGACAAATCCAGCCCAAATCTTGTCACTGGCCTTTGGCCACTGCGCTTGAGACAGAGCTTGCGAAACTCGAGCGAGCATTTCAACCGCGCTGACACGTCCCAGAGGAATCGAGCCGTGTCCAGCATCTCCACGCACATGAAGGCGACGCTGAGCAGCCCCTTTCTCACCGACAATGACAACAACACTGTCTGCGCCGCGAGCGCCTCGAATATGGGCGCCTCCCATCTCGGAGAGCTGGGCATCCCAGGGGAAAGCGTCCGAGCGGTGTTCACCAATCCACGGAACCCCAAGTCCGCCTCGTGCTTCTTCGTCCGCAGCGGCGACGAAGGTCAAAGTTCCCGCTGGGCGAGCTCCGCCTCGGGAAACTTCTTCGGCAAGGCGCCGGGTGACAACTGCCATCGCCGCGGTCAAGTGAAGCATATCGACGCTTCCTCGCCCCCAAATCCTTCCCTCACTGATCTCACCTGCAAAGGGCGGATGGGTCCAGTGTTTCTCATCAACAGGGACAACATCGGTGTGTCCAAGGAAAGTCAGGGGCTGCGCTGAAGGATCGCTGCCGCGCAAGGTGACAACCAAAGTAGTACGACCTGGGTGAGGCTCGATGCGTTCAACTTCGACGGGGAGCCCATCGAAAAAGGTTTCAAATAGGAGTGCAGCAGCCTCTTCATTGCCAGAATCCGGGGTGAGGTCATTGACGGAAGCGAGTGCGATGAGGCGCTGGAGGAGATCGATAGTTTCCTCACCGATGTCGTGGTGCGCGAGCGTATTCATCGATTCTCCTTGTCATGTGATTATTTGTGCTCCTCCAAGACTACTCAGCATGACTAGTGGCGCATATGCAGATCACGAAGAGAGCAGATGTTACGGACAACGGACATAAGGAGCGAGGCCTCATCGGTGCGCGCACTGGACCGATATGTCCGAGAAACGTAGGCTTGGACGGTAATAAGTCCACGACTCGGATGGAGAATACGTATGAGCGCTCAGCGCCAGGCCGAACCAACCTCGCTGCCCGCACCCCAGGTGCCGGACAAGGTCGCCACTGAAGGCCTCGAAGCCCAGTGGAACCAGCGTTGGGAAGATCAGGGAACCTATCGTTTTGATCGAAGCCGCCCCCGCCAAGAGGTGTACTCGATCGACACTCCCCCGCCCACGGTTTCGGGTTCACTTCACGTCGGCCACGTGTTCTCGTACACGCACACCGATGTTGTCGCGCGTTTCCAACGAATGCAGGGTAAGTCGGTCTTTTATCCCATGGGTTGGTACGACAATGGTTTGCCCACCGAGCGCCGCGTGCAGAACTACTTTGGGGTTCGCGTCGATGCGACCCTCCCCTATGATCCGAATTTCGAGCCCCCGCATGTCGGCGGCGAAGGCAAGTCCATCAAGGCTCGCGATCAGGTGCCGATTTCGCGTCGTAATTTTGTGGAGCTGTGCGAGCGCTTGACCGTCGAAGATGAGAAGCACTTCGAGGACCTGTGGCGCCACTTGGGCCTGTCGGTTGACTGGACTCAGAACTACCAGACCATCGGTACTCGTGCCCGCAAGGTTGCCCAGGCTGCATTCTTGCGCAATCTCGAGCGCGGCGAGGCCTATCAGGCTGAGGCTCCTGGCCTGTGGGACGTGACCTTCCAGACTGCGGTTGCCCAGGCCGAGCTTGAGAGCCGCGAATACCCGGGCTTCTACCACCGCCTCGCCTTCCACATCACCGACCCCGCGCGTGCTGCCGAAGCCGCTGCAGCCGGTGCGCCGGTTGAGAACGGTGTTGATGTCTGCATTGAGACGACTCGTCCCGAACTTCTTCCCGCGTGCGTGGCTTTGATCGCTCATCCCGATGACGAGCGCTACAAGCCGCTGTTCGGCACGACGGTTGCCTCCCCTGTTTTCGGCGTTGAGGTCCCTGTTCTTCCCCACCCAGAGGCGGAGATGGACAAGGGCGCCGGTATCGCCATGTGCTGTACTTTCGGTGATACGACCGATATCGATTGGTGGCGTGACCTGAACCTTCCGCTCCGCACAGTTTTGCGCAAGGATGGCCGCCTGCAGACCGATACCCCCGAGTGGATCACCACCGATGAGGGTCGCGACGCCTACGCTGAGCTTGCGGGGAAGACGACCTTCTCTGCTCGCGAGGCCTTGGTGGCGCG
>CALIEP010000270.1 GCA_938022345.1 uncultured Actinomyces sp. | reverse complement strand
GCTCATCCTGGTCTTCGACCTCGGTGGCGGTACCTTCGACGTCTCCCTGCTGGAAATCGGCAAGGATGACGACGGCTTCTCCACCATTCAGGTCCGCGCAACCGCAGGCGATAACCGCCTGGGTGGCGATGACTGGGATCAGCGCATCGTTGACTGGCTGATCGAGCAGGTGAAGGCCAAGAGCGGTGCAGATCTGTCCAAGGATCCGGTTGCACTTCAGCGTCTGCGCGCAGCAGCCGAGCAGGCAAAGAAGGAACTGTCCAGCGCGATGAGCACAAACATCTCGCTGCAGTACCTCTCGGTGACCGCTGATGGCCCCGTCCACTTGGATGAGACCCTCACCCGCGCAAAGTTCGAGGAAATGACCTCGGATCTGCTTGAGCGCACCAAGGCTCCCTTCGAGAAGGTCATCAAGGACGCCGGCATCTCCGTCAGCGAGATCGACCACGTCGTCCTGGTCGGTGGCTCCACTCGTATGCCCGCCGTCGCCGAGCTCGTGAAGAAGCTCACCGGTGGCCGCGAGCCCAACAAGGGCGTGAACCCCGATGAGGTCGTCGCAGTTGGCGCAGCCCTTCAGGCCGGCGTCATCCAGGGTGACCGTAAGGACGTTCTGCTGATTGACGTGACTCCTCTGTCCCTGGGCATTGAGACCATGGGCGGCGTCATGGACAAGGTCATCGAGCGCAACACCGCAATCCCGACCAAGGCATCGCGCGTCTACTCGACCGCTGCCGACGGCCAGACCTCGGTTCTGGTCCAGGTGTTCCAGGGCGAACGTCAGTTCACCGCTGACAACAAGTCGCTCGGTAACTTCGAGCTCTCTGGTATTGCCCCCGCACCGCGTGGCGTTCCTCAGATCGAAGTCACCTTCGACATCGATGCGAACGGTATTGTTCACGTTTCCGCGAAGGATCTCGGAACCGGCAAGGAAACCGCGGTGACCATCACCGGCGGTAGCGCCCTGAGCAAGGAAGAGATCGATCGCATGGTCAACGAGGCCGCCCAGCACGAAGAGGACGACAAGAAGCGCCGCGAGGAGCTTGAGATTCGTAACTCCGCAGAGCAGCTGGTCTACACCATCGAGAAGACCCTGAAGGAAGACGCCGACAAGGTCTCCGAAGCGACCCGCCAGGAAGTCCAGGGTGACCTTGACGCCGTGAAGGAAGCCCTCAAGGGCAGCGACATCGAGGCTGTGAAGAGCTCCGTTGAGAAGCTCAACCAGTCCGCGATGAAGATCGGCCAGGAGGTCTACCAGAACGCTCAGGCTGCTCAGGCCGCCGCTGAGTCAGGTGCTTCGCAAGAGTCCTCCTCTTCCTCCGATGACGACGTCATCGACGCCGAAGTTGTGGACGAGGACGACAAGTGAGCACCGAGCCCACGAATACTCCCGACGACGCCCAGGAACCGGGGGTCGGCTCTCAGCCGGCCACCCCGGGCGACGCCCAGCCCCACGCTCAATAGGGCGCAGCTGCAGGTGCGGCCGCGGCCTCGGCAAGCAATCAGGGCGAGGAAATGGGCGAGGTCGATATGTCGGACTTCGAAGAGCAGCTCGAAGACAGTGAACTGTCCAAGGCTCTCGACCAAGTGGCGCAGGCGGAAGAAAAGCTCGCTCGCGCCCACGCAGACCTGTACAACCTGAACCAGGAATATTCGAACTTCGTTCGCCGCTCCAAGGAATCCGTCGCCGGCCACGTCCAGTCCGGACGCGACCAGGTGCTGGAAGCCATGATCGGTGTCTTGGATGATATTGAGGCCGCGCGCAAGCACGGGGATCTGAGTGACGGTCCCTTCGCCTCGATCGCGAACAAGCTTGAAGACACGCTTCGGACGCGCTTTGAGCTGGAACGTTTCGGAGATGAAGGGGACGATTTCGACCCCATGCTCCACGAGGCGCTCATGGCTCAGCCCAGCGCTGACGTGGATCACCCGGTCTTGGGACAGGTCTTGCAATCTGGATATCGTCGCGGAGACACCATTATCCGCGCGGCGAAAGTCCTGGTGTACAACCCTGAATAAGGAACATTCAACGAACTGCAGAGTCAAAAAAGGAGGTGACGCGCAGTGAGTGGAGAAGATTGGCTCCAAAAGGATTTCTACAAGGTTCTTGGCGTAAGCAAGGATGCTGATGAGGCCACAATCAAGAAGGCCTACCGCAAACTTGCGCGCACCTGGCACCCCGACCAGAACAAGGGGAACCCCGAAGCTGAAGAACGCTTCAAGGAAATTGGCTAGGCCTACACGGTCCTTTCCAATCCTGAGCAGCGCAAGCAATACGATGCGATTCGCGCGATGGGCGCCGGCGGTTTCCGCGGAGGTGCCGGTGCTGGCGGAGCTGCCGGAGTGAACTTCGAAGATATCTTCGGCGCTTTCGGTGGGGGAAACGGCGGAAATGTTCGTTTCTCCACCAGCGGTGGCGGCGCAGGTATCAACCTCGACGACATCCTCGGTGCATTCGGCGGTTTCGGTGGCGGCTCTTCGCGAGGGTCCTCGCCCTTCGCTGGTGCTTCTCAATTCGGTGACTTCGGCGGAGCACACGGTTCGCCCTACCAGCAAGCACCCCAAAAGGGTGAAGACTTGCACGCCTCGACGCGCATCACGCTCAAGCAAAGCCTGAGCGGAGTCAATATCAAGTTGGCAGTCTCCGGTAAGCCTATGACCGTCAAGGTTCCCAAGGGAATCAAGGACGGCCAGAGCGTGCGTTTGCGCGGCAAGTGGAAGGCCTCGATCAATGGCGTGAGCGCTGGCGATCTGATCGTCACGATCCACGTCGAGGAGGACTCGGTCTACAGTCGCGATGGAAATGACCTTCGTATGACCCTTCCCGTGACCTTTGCCGAGGCCACGCTGGGTGCCAATGTTGAGCTCCCCCTGATCGATGGTTCTACCGTTACCGTCAAGGTTCCTGCCGGCTACGATT
>CALIEP010000269.1 GCA_938022345.1 uncultured Actinomyces sp. | reverse complement strand
CAGGTCTGCGAACAGATCGGGCTCGCTCCCGGAGGTGGGGGAGAGGAGTTCCCAGGTGTAGAGGGGAAAGATTTGTGGTGTTCCTACGGAATTTAAGTCTGGTAGCAATTCTGAAATGAATGTGCTAAATGGTTTGCGGTAGTCGCTAGAAACAGTAAGCGAAATATTTGGGTGTTGAATTGTCGGAAAAAGTTGAGGTAGCTGATAGACCATATCGTTCATTTCACGTGCGAAGTAAACGCTTTGTACGCAGAATGGACGATAAATACCCTTGCGGATTGCAGTTATGTCAAATCTATGATGTTTGTGATTGGTTAGATCTCGCAGGAGTTGACGATTCCAGCTAATTCGAGTTGTGTCTACTTTTAGAGTGTCTGACGTTACGTTCGCAGAAACCTCATCATTGTAATTCTTGATCATGTGACGCATATTTGATGCGACTGAGTCATGGGAAAAGTTGTAGCACCATGGATCTCGGTGGGTAGCAAGGCCGAGAGAAAACTGTCGGAATAATGCAGGTGTTGTTTCTTTACCTTTCAAACGCTTATTTCCGATTTCCTGGAATGTCACGAAGCGCTCGTCGCGGCGAGTAATCCAGTCGCCATACTCGTTCGGCGTGATGGAGCTGAACGCGTCAGCCCCACTGATCCCCTCGATGGACCCGTAGGTGCTGATCTGATTGATCTTTTCCTGGCGCGTCGCATAGTCTTCCGCCTCTGTGTAGAAGATCTCACCGGTACCGGAGTGATTGGGGTCTTTGACAAGAATTGTGATCGCAACTCCTGTCATGATGGGGAAGATATTTCCTCCTTCACGCTTTGCTGCATCCCCCATCTTCCCGCGGATCCCTCCACGTAGGTTGTAAATGAAGATCTGGGAGAACTCCTCCTGCAGCGATAGGCGCACGCCATCGGTGGCGTTGCCATCCACGAACGAGTTGTTGGAGACGAAGGCGATGATGCCTCGCTCCCCGATGCGGTCCGACGCCCAGCGAAGCGCGCGGAAATATGAATCGTAGAGTTTGGTCTTTGATGTCCCGGAGGACTGTGCAGCGTAGGTGGCAGCGATACGCTCGTCCAGTCGCGGGTACGCCAGGTTCTGGTTGTTATCGTTGGCGCTGCCCTGTCCGACGGAGTACGGCGGATTCATGACGACGACGGTGATCGCCGAATCCTTTTCAGCCTTCGCGCGCTCGTTGTTGGCGGCCAGGCCCTCGAAGTCCTCGGTGATCGTG
>CALIEP010000268.1 GCA_938022345.1 uncultured Actinomyces sp. | reverse complement strand
CTTGGGATACCACAAGGCGCTTTCCCAAAGACCGCAGAGATAGAGCGGAGAGCCCCTCCTAATCAACCAATTCGAGCGCAGCAGACAAGATAATGTCTCGCGACAGCGCGCGTGGCTTTGATGATGGCATGGGCTCTCCGCTCGGGTGGATTACTCCTTGTGATACCGAAACTTTATCAGTGCAAGTGCGGCGAACGTGGCGAAGAATCCCAACAATGCGCCGATTTGTGGGGCGATATTAGTGAAACCAAGTCCGTCCAAGCTGAACTTGTTGATTGCTGAGTTCGCCCAGTAGGCGGGGGAGAGGCGTGCGGCGTGCTGTGCCCAGTCAGGGAAGGAAGAAACGGTGCAGAATGCTCCGCCGATTACTGCGGCAAGCATGCCCACGATGTTCGACATGGATAGAGCGGCATCGCGACTATGTGACCACAAGGCGATCGCGACGCCTAGGGCCGATAGGACCGCCGAAAAACACAGCAGAACTACCATTAGCGCAACAAGAGAGCCCTTTGGACGATATCCGAAAATCGCAGCGCCGAGCACGAGAACGACCGTAATCTGAACGCTCTGCATGATGTATGCAACCAGAGCCTTACCGCTCAGGATAGACGCGCGCGAGGTCGGAGAGGCCTCGAGGCGTTCCCACGTCCCCCAGGAATGCTCATTGAAAAAGGAGCCAATGATGTTCTGAACGGCGAGGAAAGAAAACAGAATCGCCATAGAGGGAACCGCCTGTTCAGCACCGGTGGCACCTGTATATCCGTCGGCCAGGAGCATTGACTTGAACGCCGGCATCATGAAAGGGATCAAGACAAGCGGGATTACTGTCAGAATGAGCGTTGGCGCGGGGTCGGTGAGTTGAAGGCGGATATTCAAGCGGGTCATTGCCCACAGTTGCTTAAGCTGCGACATGGTCACTCTCCTCGATGATGTGCAGGTATGCGTTGTGCAGGCTCGGTTGGTAGATCTTTACGTCGACGAGGCGCGCTCCCGCCAAAGCTGGCGAGGCCAAGGCTTCGCCGATGCGTGCACCCGGGTAGGCCTCGTCCCCGCTGTGGCGCAGTACGTTACCCTCAGCGCTCCATCCGTCGAGTGGGGGAACGAGGCGGTCGAAGGTAAGGGTGACCTCGGCGCTGCCGTGGGTGGAAATGATCTCCTCGAGACTTCCGCTGGCAACGATGTGCCCCTCGCTCAGGATCGCAATGTCGGAGTCAAGCTACTCGAACTCCGCCAGGTAGTGAGAGGTGTAGATGACAGCTGCACCTTCCTCGGCCAGTTGACTGACCGCGCGTAGAATCTGGCTTCGCGCTTCAACATCCGCGCCGACCGTGGGCTCATCCATGAAGATCAGGCGAGGCTTGTGCATGATCGCCATTCCCGTGTGGAGCCTGCGCTGCTGACCGCCCGAGAGGTGCGAGGCGCGTTGGCCTTGTTTCTAGGCCAGTCCAAGAAGGTCCATCACTTCGCCGGCACGCGTCGTGGCCTCACGGCGACCAAGTCCGTGTAGCTCTCCGAAGGCGGTGAGATTCTGGGCAACGCTGAGGTCTGGATAGATGCCGAGATCCTGCGGTGCATATCCGAGTAGCTGTCCGATGTTGTGCGTTGCGGGATCTTTTCCGCAGATACGGACGCTGCCGGCATCTGCTTGCTTCAATCCGCACAAAATGGTGATGAGCGTGGACTTTCCAGCGCCATTTCGTCCGAGCAGGCCAAGGATCTGCCCTGGCTCGACGCGAAGATCGACTCCGCTCAGAACTTTGTGAGTGCCGTAGCTCTTGTAAATTTCCTGAGCTTCTAGGGTGGGCGAGTGTGGTTGTGACACGGTTATTCTCCCATCGGTTAACAGTGTTAACTTTGTGTCGAGATTGAGGTTAACACTGTTAACTTACGGGCGCAATACGGTTCAAAAAAGTGGAAGAAAAGGTACTACTGGCGTGGGAAAAGAAGCGGCAGAGCGTGGCTGAGCTGGCGCGAAACCGAGGCCAGGGAGTGTGTCCCACCCTCGTCGATCCACACCTGCAAGCTCTGGGGCGTCATCAGGGTTGGATACTTG
>CALIEP010000267.1 GCA_938022345.1 uncultured Actinomyces sp. | reverse complement strand
AAATGACAGGCGTGGTACCTGGTCGCAGGTGCGTGCAACCTTGGTGAAGTCGGCCCGATTCCCCGATCACGATCAGGATCAGGGACAGCACCAGTGGAATTTCAGGATCGTTCCCGATGCCTCGGTTCTCGAGGCAGTCGCTGCCGGTCAGCAGATTAACCTGGGTGAGCGAGAGGTCAGTGGCGCTCCCGTCGACGCTCCTTTCAGCGTCAGTGGTGCGGTCGTTGAGTCTGTTGCCTTGGCTCCTGACCGCAGTGGTGAACTTGTGGTCCGCCTGTACGAGGCCGAAGGTGGGCCCTCACGCGTCACCTTCCGTGCCCCCAAGGCTGGCTCTGTCACCGCTTGCGATCTGCGTTACCGTCCGAGCGAAAGTGAACCCGAGCTCCGCGGTGGCCAAGGGGAGTGGAGCTTCGATCTGTCTGCCTTCCAGATCACTACGCTGCGGGTTTCCTTCGCGAAGTGAATAGGTGAGTCGTCATGAAGTTCGGCGTGAACTACACTCCGCGGCAGGGATGGTTCCATTCGTGGTTGGATTTTGATTCCGAGGCCGTGCGGGATGATTTCCACGCGATCCGCGCTATCGGTGCTGACCACGTGAGGATTTTCCCGCTGTGGCCGCTACTTCAACCCAATCGCACTCTCATTCGCCCAAAGGCAATTGAAGATGTTGCAACCGTGGTTGAAATTGCGGGGGAGTGCGGTCTTGAGGTGACTGTGGACGTCCTTCAGGGACACCTCTCATCTTTTGACTTCCTGCCTTCGTGGGTCACCTCTTGGCATCGACGCAATCTTTTCACTGACCCGGATGTCGTTCAAGCAGAACGCAATCTGGTCAGCGAGATGGCTCAGGCTCTGCGTGGTATCCCCGCCGCTAGTGGCTTGTCGATTGGCAATGAGTTCTTCCAATTTGCCGCATCGCGTCATCCTTTTCCTCACAAAGTAACTGAGGAAAAGGCAGGACGCTGGTTGGAGCAAATGCTCGGTACGGCCCGTGAAGAATGGCCCGAAGGCGTTCACACCCACAGTCATGATGACGATCTATGGTTTGAAAACGACCAGCCTTTTTCTCCCCAAATGGCCACGTCATTGGGAGATCTGACCACTGTCCATTCATGGATTTTTGGTCGGGTTGGTCCGCGTCTTGGTGCTCGTGCCCCGCAGCTCTTGTGGTTTGCCCGTTACCTGTGCGAACTCGCAGCTGCGTGGGCCGAGGACCCCGCGCGTGGAGTATGGCTTCAAGAAATCGGTGCACCTGAGAACTATGTGGATCCAGAAGAGGCTCCGCAATTCCTCACTGACACCGTAGACATTCTCATGGGAGAACGAGGCGGCGGAGTATCGCCAGGCCTCGAAGGAGTCACTTGGTGGTGCTCCCACGATGTCTCCCGTGACCTCTCAGATTTCCCGGCACTCGAGCATTCCTTGTGACTGCTGGGACAGGATGGCAATCCAAAACCCATTGGAGAGGCCTTCCATCGTGCTGCTCAGCGTTGGGCGGATGTGCGAGCTCACGGTGAGCAACGTTCGTCCCTCCCCCTGACTGCACAGGAGTGGACGCGCGTCGACACCGACGCTCGGCACGAATATTTCGATCGCTGGATGGAACTCGCATTAGCGGGCGATGTCCGTCGAATCGAATTGAATCGTTCTCGTTATCGCTCTTCGGGCGAGAGCAAGAACGAGGAAAAGAATATTTTCCTCTCAACGTGGGATTCCTAATTCCACAGCGTTCATCGAAAAAACCTTCGAAGGAGAAGACCATGCGTAAGACGCGCACTATCGTGACTGGTGTCGCACTTGCTGCGGCGTTCAGCCTCGCCGCTTGCACCGGCGGATCCGGCGCAAGCTCCACCTCCAGTGCTTCTAGCTCAGCAGGCGGCACTACTGAGATTTCCTTCCAGACTTGGTCACTGAAGAACGATCGTTTCACCCCCTACTTCGAGCAGCTGGTGAAGGACTTCGAGGCTGAGAACCCCGACATCAAGGTCAAGTGGATTGATCAGCCCGGTGATGGCTACGAGTACAAGATCCTCCAGCAAGCTAACTCCGGTG
>CALIEP010000266.1 GCA_938022345.1 uncultured Actinomyces sp. | reverse complement strand
CGCCAATGCGCGTGCCAATTCCGTGGAATCCGACGATGGGTCCATCTTCTACGGAAACGAGCTTAATAAAGCCCGTTGCTCCAAGGATATTCGACTTTCCGTTGCCCGCAAGGTTGTATTCGACCGTGCGCACCTTGTCACCGTACTTTTCGCGTGCCTGCTTCTCAGTCAGACCAACAGAGGCGATTTCGGGTTCGCAGAAGGTTACGCGTGGAATTCCTGACTCGTCCATCATCGTGGGGGAGAGACCGGCGATTTCTTCCGCCACGAAGATGCCCTGCAGGAAGCCGCGGTGTGCGAGTTGAAGTCCGGGAACGATGTCTCCGACTGCGTAGATGTTACCCACACCGGTGTGCAGTCGCTCATTGGTAAGAACGAAGCCGCGCTCCATCTTGATACCGGCTTCTTCGTAGCCCAAGCCTTCGGTGACGGGACCGCGTCCGACTGCAACCAAGAGAACATCGGCATCGAAGGTCTTGCCATCTTCTGTTGCGACGTGAACACCGGAGTCGTCCTGCGTTGCACCGGCGAAGCGGGTATTGGTGTGGAAAGCGATGCCGCGCTTACGGAATGAACGCTCGAGGTGCTTAGAAACGGCCTCGTCTTCGTTATTTGCAAGGTGAGGAAGCGCCTCGATGATTGTGACTTCCGCGCCGAAGGAACGCCAGACGGAAGCAAACTCAAGGCCAATGACGCCGCCGCCCAATACGACGGCCTTCTGTGGTACCCATTCCATTTGAAGGGCCTGATCAGAGGTGATGATGCGGCCCGAAATATCCAGGCCGGGGATTGAGCGAGAATAAGAACCCGTTGCAAGAATGATGTTGCGGCCAACAATGCGCTGTCCGCCTACCTCGATGGTGTCAGGTGCAGCCAAGCGGCCCCATCCCTGGATGATGTCTACGCCGCGAGACGAAAGCAGGCCCTGAACGCCTCGGTACAACTTATTAATAATGGAATCGCGATACTGACCGACCTTTGCCATATCGATTCCCTGGAAGCTTGCCTGGATGCCGAAAGTATCGGATTCGCGGACGGTGTCAGCAGTCTCTGCTGCGTGCAGGTAAGCCTTGGTTGGGATGCAGCCACGGTGGAGGCAGGTTCCACCAACCTTGTCACCTTCGATAAGGGCTACTTTTAATCCCAGCTGGGAGGCGCGTAAAGCCGCGGCATAGCCACCTGAACCCGCACCCAGAATGACGAGGTCGTATACAGACTCGCTCACGTGTTCCACTCCTTGATAATGAAGAGAACGGACCTTCAATGTCCGACTTAGGTCCTATTCTTCCACTAGTCACTACTTTTGTCCGTCACAAAATCGTCTACTTGGCGGTTAGACAGCACACATGTTTTCACGAAAAAAGTCGTGGAGAGTGGTGCAGAGCAACTAGTATGACAGTGGATTAAGGAGGAAAGGTGAGCGAAGCGGTTCACGAGCAATCTCAGGATAATCGCCCACCCGCACGCGGATCGGGACGACTGGTTATTGCCCTGTACTGGATTTTTAGCGTCACTGTGACTCTTCGAGCTCTCGCTGATTCCTACTATCTTCGAGAGGTACCGTTGTGGGTGCGCATCATTGCGGTGCTTATCGGAGCGATTTATGTAGTTGCTGCAATCAGCCTGACGCACAATGGAAGGCGTATGCGCATCCTTGGGTGGTGCATGATCGCTCTGTGCTTTATCGGACCTCTTGCGTGTGGCGTAGCTGGGGCTTCCTTATCGTCAATCAGACTGATGCCGAATGCCTGGAATGCCTTTGGCGCTGACTTCGCTTATCTCCCGCTGGTTGTTGCCGCTATCGGGGCCATATGGATGTGGGTTTCTAATCCGCGCAGGATCGTTGAAATCGCCGAGCAAGTAGAGCGACCCGGTAAGGGAATTCTTCCCTCGAAATAATCAGAGGCCTCGGAAGAGGTAGAAGCGACCTGCGCTTAGATTCCGTTTGGGAAACCCAACTGACGCCAAGCCTCGTAAAGCGCAATCGATGCGGAATTTGCGAGATTGAGCGAACGTACTCCCGGGAGCATCTGAATGCGTACGCATTGAGTGATGCGTGGGTGAGTCATTGCCCATTCGGGAAGACCGACCGATTCGCGGCCGAATAGTAGGCCATCTCCATCGGCATAGTGGACCTCGCTGTAATGATCTGAAGCGTGTCCGGTAAATGCCCAGATGCGCCCTGGGACTTCGGCTAGCGCGTCTTCAAAATTGGAGTGGACCTTAACGTGTGCCAGATCGTGGTAGTCCAATCCTGCGCGCTTGAGCTTGGTGTCAGACATGTCAAACCCCAGCGGTTCAACCAGGTGAAGAAAAGCTCCAGTACACGCAGCTAGGCGAATTGCGGCGCCGCTATTTCCTGGGATTTCAGGTTCAAGAAAAATGATGTGAAGCATGTTAATTCGATGGTGTTTGGTACGTTACGGTCAAAGTTGCGCGGGCGATGGTGTGTTCTAGGGCCTCGAAAGAATACATCGCCAATGAGGTGTCGTCATCGCAGCCTAGGGTTGGAACATCTAGGGCGTGAACGGCAAAGATGTAGCGGTGGGGACGATCACCTGCTGGCGGCGCGGCGCCGAAGTATGAATGATCGCCGTGATCCCCTCGAAGGTGGAAGGCGCTTCCATCAAGTTCAAGATCGGAACTGCCAGCCCCGCGCGCAAGAGATGTACATGAGACGGGGATGTCGATCACCATCCAGTGCCAAAAGCCTGATGGCGTGGGGGCATCTGGATCAAAGCAAGAAACAAAGAAGCTTTCTGTCTGCTCAGGGAAACCACTCCACTCTAGGTGTGGCGAGATGTTGCCGCCTTCTGCTGTGTGCAGCCTCGGCATGGGGAGGCCATTGCTGAGATCTTGCGACACCACGGTAAATGTTGCGCTGGGGGGAAGCCCTTCGTATGGGTTGGGAGCAAGAGGACGATCAAAGAGGCGCATGTTCGTATTCTTTCACTTCTTCAGAAGGAACCAAAGTGGACGCAAATGATGGAGAGGTGCATACACTGATAGAACACTTGTTCGATTGATGTGATTTTATGAAGCGTTTAGACCTTGCTCGTCAAGTTCTGCGCGATACCGAAAGTCGCCTGGGGC
The DNA here is from genome assembly GCA_938022345.1 of uncultured Actinomyces sp. Lineage (GTDB taxonomy): Bacteria > Actinomycetota > Actinomycetes > Actinomycetales > Actinomycetaceae > Pauljensenia. The sequence continues at coordinate 9,677 of CALIEP010000266.1, read as the reverse complement.
TTGAGAAAAGCCGGGTTTTTTCGGATCTTTCGTCGCGCTGCGTGGGGGTCTGGGAATACGGCGGGACTTACCCGCAATTGGTTCATGCCATTCTCTCTCTTGATATTCAAGAGGATTGCTGCGCTTTCGTTGGAACTGATGATTTCGGTTGGGAATATGCCTTTAAACAGGGATTGAATCTGTCGCGCTGCCTCTATGTTCCTTCTTCCCGTGCGGATGCGCAGGTAATCTCGCTTCTTCTTCCGCATTGTCGATTGCTCTATGTGGGCCGTTGTGCATTGGAGCTTCGCGACATGCGACGTTTGGGGGCTCAGGTACGAAAAGAAGAAACAATTTTGTTGACTAAGTACCCATGGGTTGGGCTCAGTCGCCCGTGGGGAGAAGAGCTTGATGTTTATCAAAAGGCGGGATGATATGCGCTGTCTTATGGTATGGATTCCGAATTGGGAAATTAATGCTTTGGTCGTCGATATTCCTCCGGGGGCTCATGGAGCAATTGAGGAACGCGGATTTCTTAAGACAGTGACTCCTTCTGCGTGGAAATGCGGTGTGCGACATGGGATGCGCGTGTCGATGGCACGTTATCTATGTCCGGATCTCCTTATTCTGCAAAGTGATCCGCGTAGGGAATTGAACTCTTTTGAAGTAATTGTTCAAGCTTGTGAGCAATGGGTTGCTGGTATCGCCTGTGTGCGTCCGGGGCTGGCGTGGGCTCCTGCTGCTGGAGCAGCTCGGTGGAGCGGAAGTGAGGAACGGCTTGCCGAAAATATTGTTGATTCGATTTCTCGATGGAGTGGATCGGAAAGCAATGTGGGGATCGCGTCCGGGCCTCTTGCAAGTTACGCAGCGGCAAGGCGTGGCATTATTGTGCCCCAAGAGCGGACTCAAGAGTTTCTCGATCGCATTGACCTTGCGCAATGTTTTCCATTATTTCCCCAAAAACAGCATGAACAGCTTCGTCAGGTCATTGATACATGCCGCTCAGTGGGAGTGACGCACGGTCATGATTTGATGCGCTTGGGAGAAAGTGCTCTGTATGCACGTTTTGGGGATATTGGTCAGCAGCTCTACGAATTATTTAGAGGGAAAGATCTTTGGATCCCGAAACATGAAATTCCCGTACGTGAAGTACAGGTGGATGAGGAGTGCGAGGAAAGTATCGAGAGTGAAGAACAGGCTGCTTTTTGTTCACGTCGTTTAGCGCGTCAAGTCTGCGAAGAGCTTGAAAGAGAGCAGCTGCGTTGCTCAAGCATCGTGATCACTGCGCACGATCAAAGCTATGAAACTCACGAAAGGCAATGGTGGGGAATCGATGGGGATGAAGAAGAAATTGCAGACCGCATTCGCTGGCAGCTCGTAGCTTGGCTTTCTGCTTCCAACACCGAGGAAGGGTTGAATCGCGTCAGTGTCCAAGCCTTGCATTGCATTCCTTCAGCAGGGGTGAGCGCTCTGTGGAAAACGCATCAATCACCCAAGCGTGATTCTGCCCTTCGTAAAATTTGTGCCTATAAAGGTGAGGATGCCGTTCGTGTTCCACGCCTAGTTCCTGGGTATACCCCCATGCAAAGAGCAGGATTTACCTGTATTGATCAAAGGGTGATGAGCTCCGGTGATCTCCTTTATCCTGAAGGCGCAGTGGAAGAGGCTCCCTCGAAGGTGTACCCCACGCCTCTTCCGGTTTTTCTCTACGCTCAGTCTTCTTTACAAGAGCATGTACAAGTGGCAGTTAGTGATCGTTCTACGCTCACGCATAATCCCAAAGAAATTGTTGCAGTAGTTTCGGGGCGACAGCACCGATATGGGGTGCTTTCTTGGAAAGGTCCATGGAGTATGCCGCATTCGTGGTGGCAAGAGTCGGCCGAGGCCATTGTCCATGCCCCCTGTACGCACTACCTCAGAGTGAGTTGTGAAAATTCCTCAGATCTTCTGCTGATGTGGGAACGAGGCTCTTGGAGTCTTGCTGGAATGTATGAAGATCATCAAGGCTAATCATTCACATGGGTTATCCTGAAGGGATGGGTACATCACCGATTCGTCAAGCTCTTCGCGCGTGCAGTGAAGAAGATGCAGTTGCGCTTCTCGGGCACGCCTTATGGGCGCAGGCGGCTCTTGCGGATGCGCGCGGTGATGTTCAGGAAATAGCCTGGAGTGATACCGAGGCTTCGGCCCGGGTCCGTGCACCAGGCGTCATGTATCGAAGCGTTATTCGTTACGTAGATTCCTCAAAGACGCATCTTCATTTGACGTGCTCTTGTTATCTTGCGGGTGCTTGTGTCCATGCAGCGGCCTTGCTTCACCGTGCTCGGCGCGAATGCGGCGAAGATCCTGCAACTCAAAATTCGGCAGGCGCGGTGTGGATGAGCGAGTTTGAAAGCTTGTTATCCACAGATGGTGCTCAAGCTATGTGGCTTATTGTTGATGCCCACTATCCTGCTCAACCGGTATGGCTGACTCCGTTGGTTCTTCTTCGCAATCAAGAACCTCGACGTCTCAGTTGGTCTGAACTTGCACAGTCACAGTGGAATTGCCTCCTGGATACGCTTTCGCCGCATCACCTCACAAGCTTGCGACGTCTCTACCAAGGCAGTAGAAAATCGAGTGAATATTCACCTGGCAGCTATGACGTCTCGCTGGAATCGCTGGGTTGCAGTGCACCCATCTGGCTCTATGAACTTCAAAAATCAGGGGTTGTGCTTCTGACACCACAATTCCATCGATTCGACTTTCAGATGAATTCTTTTGCTGTCGCGATTGATATGAACCTCGGCAGAAAAGGGCTTGAACTCTGCTATAAACGTGAACAAATAGACCGCTCTGGCACAACCCTGCCTTTTCCGCGACGTGCTGATGAGATTGGACTGACCTTCATTAATGGAGGAGAAGGTGCAGTTGCAGATCCCATCGATCAACAAGAACTGGCCCCCCTCAATGAAGTTTGTGTTCGTATTCCACAGTCTGCAATTGGAGATTTCATTAGGAATCAACTTGCCACACTTCGCGCGCACTACCGATGCATATCCTCGATGAGGACTTTCCCCTTTGATGACCTCCTGCCACAGTTGCGACTGTGTCTGCGGGAGCGAAATTCGCAGTATGCCTATGTGTGCTGGGCGGTGGATTACAGCTTAGAGAAGAAGCGGTTCCGCTCTTATTTGTCTCCGCAGACAAAAATTAGTCATCTGAGCGATTCTCTTGCCCGTGACTTTGACGTTGCCCACGCGGCATTACGCACCTACTTTCCTGCTGCCTCGCTGGCGCCAACACTGCACGAACTGCTCATCCCGCTTCCGCAAGTCCCCGAGCTGCTTCGCGCATTAAAAAATAGCTGGCCGGTGGATTCAGTAAGCTGGGATATTGACCAGCAGCTTGAAGAGACTCGCATTGTTGACGAGAAGGTGCAGATTAATGCGCAGATCCAGGCAACGGATTCTCCAGACTGGTGGAATTTGCGCGTTACTGTTCGCGTCGGAGATGAAGAATTGCCGATCTCTCGAGTCCTCAGTGCGCTCTCTGAGGACCAAGACTATATTCGCCTCGATAATGGTCGTTGGCTCCATCTTGAGGGCGTCGATATCGATCGCTTACGCCTACTTCTCCGGCAGGCGGCGCAACTTCACCGATCGCGTTCTCTCGATAATATTTCGCTAACAACCTCCCAATTTGGACTGTGGGAAAAGCTGAGCGAGTTTGTTGATACGCGTGAAGAAGATCAGCAATGGCGAAGACGCATTGACGGTCTCAGAGAGCTGGCTGAGGAAGAAATAGATGTGCCCGTCGAGGATGAGCCACGAATGCGTCCTTATCAGGTGATTGGCTCGCATTGGGTTCTCAATAGAATTCGGGCAGGTTTCGGTTGTGTTCTTGCCGATGATATGGGACTTGGAAAGACAAGGCAGATCCTGGGGGCAATTGAAAAGTTTCGACGTTATACCAGCCAGCCTGTTCTGGTTGTCGTCCCCACCAGCGTCATTTCGAGCTGGCAGGATGAAGCTGAAAGTTGCTTCCCTCAGATGAGGATCTCCCTGATTCAGTCAACCTATGCGCGTGACCCACAGGGATGGAATGGAGTGAATCAAGCGGATGCTATTGTTACCTCGCATACGCTTTTTCGGATCGACTGTGAGCATTGGAAAAATAGAGCGTTAGCGGGCGTTGTCATCGATGAAGCTCAAGCTGCCAAAAACCCACGCACGCAACTGTATCGGTATCTGAAGGATCTACCTGTTGCCTGGCGAGTGTGCATCAGTGGAACTCCTATTGAAAACTCTCTTGAAGATCTCTGGTCACTCATGTCTTTAGCAGTCCCGGGGCTTCTCTCAAGCCATTCTTCTTTCAACGAGAAGTTCCGGCGTCCGATTGAAGCAGGACGATCGCCTGATCTTCTCAATCTCTTGCATTCACTGATTGTCCCGTTTGTTCTCCGGCGAACGAAGGAAGAGGTCGCGCCCGAACTGCCTGAGCGTGTTGAAACTCTTCTTCCTGTGCCGCTCGGCCGCAAACAGCGACAAATTTATGATCGCTACTTGACCCGCGAGCGCGCACGTCTTCTTCATCTTGAGCTCGAAAATGACACTCGTGAACGCTTTGAGGTTTTGGCTGCGCTTACGCGCCTTCGACAATTGTCTTTGGATCCTGCCCTAGTTGATCAGCGGTATGACTCTGTCGGTTCGGCAAAGATTGATTTGCTATGCGAGCACTTGGAGCAGATTCTCCCGCTGGGGCATAAAGTTTTGGTTTTTAGTCAATTTGTTGCTTTTTTGGAACGGATTCGTCGTTCCTTGGATCAACGTGGGATTCGCTCCCTTCTTCTTGAAGGAAAAACACGTAACCGTCATGAGCTGATCAATGAATTCCAGCATGGAGACGTGCAGGTGTTCTTAATTTCTCTCAAGGCTGGGGGAGTGGGGCTTACTCTGACTCAGGCAGATTATGTCTACATGATGGACCCTTGGTGGAATCCTTCAGTTGAGGCGCAGGCGGTCAATCGTGCGCACCGTATTGGTCAGGATCGCAGGGTAAATGTCTATCGCTTAGTTGCTCAAGACACCATTGAAGAAAAGGTGTGTCAGCTTCAGGCCCACAAACAGGTGCTTGTCGACAGTGTTGTGGGACAAAATTTAGGAGAGGGGCGTAGTTCTGCTGATATTCAGCAGCTACTTAAGCTCATCCAAGAAGACCAGGATGGGCGCGTTTAGCTCGATCTTTTCTTGGGGTAAATTCACTACATATCGAACATATGTTCGATATGCTGATTGGGTGGGATCCCATCATTTTGCTGAGCTACACGCGCATTCGTACTTCACTTTTCTTGAAGGGGCAGATGCGCCAGAGGATTATGTTTCTTCGGCGCGAAATCTGGATCTGAGCGCTCTTGCTCTGCTGGAAGTCGATGGAATGTATTCCCTTATTCGGGCTTTACAGGCAGCGAAAGAATCTTCTTTTCCCCTTCTTATTGGCAGCGAATTGACTCTAGATGTAGGGCAGTTCTCCCGATACCAATCGCCAAAAGAACCTGCTAAGGGCTGGGGGCTACCCAAGGGGTGGGAAGATCGCGGAATTCGTCTACCTGTCCTTACGACCTCGGCGCAAGGGTATCGGGATCTGTGTCATCTTATGAGCGAGTACACGCTGACGCATGATGCCCAGGAAAGCCCGGCCCACGGCCTCGGCAATATTGCTCAGATGGGGGATATCCGTATTTTGACGGGAGGAAGCAGAGGGCCTCTGCGACGGATTTTGCATGCGCAGGGGCATACGCAGGCCGATCGTTTCCTTAAGGACCTCATCGCTCTATTTGGACGTGAACGCGTTCTTCTTGAGAGCGTGTTGATGCCTGGGCAAGACGATCTTGGCCGCGAGCTTGCCGAACTTGCGCAAGCTAATTGCCTGACTCTTGTTGCAAGTGCTGCTCCTGTCATGGCTTATCCTCAATCAAAATATCGAGCGGATCTTTTGTGCTCATTGAGGCAAGGACGCAGTCTTGATGATCTTCAGTATCGACTTCCAGCACAGCATCCCTTCTTGCGAAGTGCCGAAGAAATGCTGGTCCTGCATCGTAGTGCACCTCAGGCAGTGAACAATGCCTCGGAGTGCGCAAGCGAGTGCTACTACCCCTTATCTTTTGATTCATTGGACCTTCCTGATACGGAAGTTCCTCCGGGACATACGACGATTTCTTGGCTCAGGGAACTCACTTATCGCCGGGCGGCGGAAATTTACGGTGAACGCAGCACTCATCCGCAGGCGTGGCAGGTCATCGATCATGAGCTGGCGATTATCGAAAAACTAGACTTTTCGGGATATTTCCTGATTGTTCATGACATTGTCGATTTTTGTCGTCGTTCTGGGATCATGTGTCAGGGCAGAGGGTCAGCTGCCAATTCTGCTGTCTGCTACTGTCTGGGCATCACCGCTGTTGATGCGATCAAGCACCATATGCTTTTCGAACGATTCCTTTCTCCGGGGCGCTCAGGGGCTCCCGATATCGATATTGACATCGATAGCGCACGTCGCGAAGAGGTCATTCAATACGTGTACCGCCGTTATGGACGAAGACGTGCCGCGCAGGTCGCGACAGTGATTACTTATCGTTCGCAACTGGCCTATAAGGATGCCGCACGAGCGCTGGGGATTGCGCCTGATAGCGTACCTACTCGTGCTCAGCGTCGGGAGCAATCCCAAGGTATCGATTCACCGAAGCAAGCAATGCTGGGAACCTGTGCGCAGCTTCTGAGAGGTCTCCCGCGTCATATGGGTATTCATTCGGGGGGCATGATTTTGACGAAGCAACCCGTGAGCGAGGTGTGTCCCATCCGGTGGGCTCGAGCAAGCGGACGCAGCGTCATTCAGTGGGATAAAGAAGATTGTGCTGATGCTGGACTGGTGAAGTTCGATCTTTTAGGACTGGGGATGTTAGGGGCACTCGGAGGCATCTTTGATTCCCTTCAAGAATCGGGCGTGCGAAATTCTCAGGGGAAGGTTCTTTCTTTATACGAACTCGAAGATGAAGATCCTCGCGTGTATGACCTCCTGTGTGCGGCCGATACAGTTGGGGTTTTCCAAGTGGAATCACGGGCGCAGATGAATGTGCTTCCGCGGCTTCGGCCTCGGTGTTTTTATGACATTGTCATTGAGGTTGCTTTGGTGCGCCCGGGGCCGATTCAGGGGGAGGCCGTCCATCCCTACCTACGTCGTCGCCGGGGAGAAGAGCACGTGAGCTATCTGCATCCACTTCTTCGTCCTGCTTTGGAAAAGACCTTGGGAGTGCCTCTGTTCCAAGAACAGATGATGCATATCGCTATGGATGTTGCGGGATTTAGTGCTACGCAGGCGGATGAGCTCAGGCGTGCAATGGGGTCTTCGCGCAGCGTGCAAAAGATGCAGAAGCTTCGTGAGCCTTTTATGAGGGGGTTACGCCAGCGCGGCATCCCTCAAAATGTCTGCGAGGAAATTTTTACGCAGGTTCAAGGATTTGCCGATTTTGGTTTTCCTGAATCGCATTCCTTTTCTTTCGCTTACATTGTGTACGCGTCGGCCTGGCTGAAGGTTCACTACCCCGAGCATTTCTATGCGGGGATTTTGTCTCATCAACCGATGGGTTTTTATTCGCCCTCCTCGCTGATTCATGATGCACGAGGCCATGGCCTGCTTGTGTGCCCTCCTGACGTTAACCTTTCGGCTGAGAAAACCCGGGTTCTCCCCATCAATGAAATTGAGCGTGTAATTGGTGCGCAGGCGCTTACCGAGGTGCGTGGAGAGGTGGTCCCCGGAAAAGAAGGATTGGTTGACCCTCACGCGCAGTGGGGGATCGTGATGGGGCTTGATGCCATTAAAGGGGTTGACCGATCTTGTATCCAGAGGATTGTGCGTAAGCGTCAGGACGGCTTATATGCGAGCTTTGAGCAGCTGGCATCCAGAGCTAGGCTCCGCAGTGTTGATTTGGAAAAGATCGCCCAAGCGGGAGCTCTAGATTCTTTGGGGTATGAGCGACGTGAAGGGATCTGGGCAAGTGGTAGCTTAGGCCAAGACGGAGGAGATTCTGAGGAATATCAACCAATGCTCGATGGTTTTGGCATGGAATACCATCTTCCCGAGCTTCCGCCTTTGGACGAGTTTGCCCGAATTAATCTGGACTATAAGTCCATGGGGATGTCGCCCAAACAGCATCCTTTTGTGCTTCTTCGTCCCGAGATGAACACTCAGGGGGTGACGCCCGCCTGTCGGGTCACCGCGTGTGAGAACCGTGCTCGTATCAGAGTGGGAGGAATTATTACCCATCGTCAGCGTCCCAGTAGTGGGGGAGGCGTCCTTTTCTTGAGCGTAGAAGATGAAACTGGAAGTGTGAACGTTACGGTCACCGAAAACACGTGGCGGCAATTTCGCCAAGAGGTCATGGCTCCGGCGGTTATTGTCGACGGCTACTGTGAAAACATGTATGGGACGCGAAGCGTTCGTGCCTTCCGTATCTATCCGATGAATACGGAGCTATGCGTGCGCTCACGTGATTTTCGTTAAAACCAGCGGTTATGCGCGCTCGCGAGGCACGTAGAGCTCAGAGAAGATTGACCAAATCACCGAAATAATCGGGATCGCAATGATTGCTCCCAGCAGTCCAGCGGTGAAAGTTCCCACCATGACACCAATACCCACGACAACGGGGTGCAAGGATACCTGATGTCCCATGATGAGCGGTTGAAGAATATGACCTTCGATCTGGCCAATCAATGCAATGCCCAAACCAACAATTGCTGCAGTAACAATGCCCTTGGCCGCAAGCGCGACGATCATGGCAAGGATCATCGCTGTTGGAGCACCGATAAGCGGAATAAAAGCGCCAATGAAAACCAAAATTCCCAGAGCAGGAGCTACGGGGACTCCCAGGATCTGTAAGAAAATGGCTGCAAATAGACCATCTGTTCCAGCCACCAGCATGGTTCCTCGTGCATAGCCAGAGAAAGTTGCCCATCCGGCTTGTGCTGCGCGGTTCGTTACCGCTCGCCGGTGATAGGGAAGGAGGGAGACAAACCACGCCCACATCTGGCTGCCGGAGTGCAAGAAGAAGATCGTGATGAAGAAGGAAAGAACGAGGACCGAAGCAACGACAGCCGCATTCGATACATTCGCCACAGTTTCGCTAAGCAATCCCGACCAGTTAGAGGCGAGGAATTGCTTGCCTTGGTTCATCAGGGTTTCATTCAGATGAGTGAGATCGTTGATGGGGATTTGGAAAGGGAGCTTGAGATGTGAAACCAGATCAGAGACCTTAACAAGCCCGTTTTCGACCTCGACAAGAAGGTTCGGCCATTGACCGGCGATCGAGGTAATCACCAGTGTCATGAGTGCGACAAAAGTACCGATGAAAGCCAGAAGAGAAGCAAAGACAGCTAGCCATCGATTCAACCAACGGCTGAGGAAATTTGTCAGGGGATTCAATATCGCGGTCAGAAGAAGCGCAATAAAGATCGCCACAAAGACAGGGGTGGCTTGAGCAATTGCGAAAACTATTGCGGAGATGACAATGATGACGCCGATAATTGCCCATGATCCAACTCCCGCCTGGGCAAGCCAGCGAGGTACAAGAGGCTTTCGGGTCGTGCCGTTGAGTACGCGGCGGCTACTTGACGGTGGTCGCGTAGGTGGGGTCCACTGGACTCTCGGTGGAGCCTGATTGGGTCGGG
>CALIEP010000265.1 GCA_938022345.1 uncultured Actinomyces sp. | reverse complement strand
CCCCGACTCGCGTCTTGCAGACGTGCTCGAAGAGCTGGGCGAAGACGACCGTGTCTCGATCGTTTCTCAGCTGGAATCCAAGCGCGCTGCGGACGTTCTGGACGCCATGCAGCCCGACTATGCAGCTGACCTCATGTCTGAGCTTCCCGTTGAAACAGCACAGTCTCTGCTGTCCTTGATGGAACCCGATGAAGCTGCAGACGTTCGCCGACTCATGGCCTACAAGGAATCAACAGCCGGTTCCTTGATGACCACCGAACCGGTCATCTTAGCCCCCGATGCGACTGTCGCTCAGATGCTCGCCTCTATTCGGCGCTCCGATCTTCCGGTTTCCTTAGCCGCAGCTGCATTCATCGCCCGCCCCCCTTTGGAAACCCCGACGGGCCAATACTTGGGAGCTGTCCATTTCCAGCGCGCACTTCGCGAACCCCCCAATACACTTCTGGGGACCATCATGGATACCGACCTCGACAGGCTCTCCCCCGACGCTCACGTCGCGACTGTGACGCGTCTGCTGGCGACATACAACCTGACGGTTCTTCCCGTTGTCGATGAAGACGGACACCTTCTTGGCGCTGTTTCCGTTGATGACGTTTTGGACGAGCTGCTGCCACGTGACTGGCGTGACTGGGATGATGATGTGACCGACCGAGTAATGGCAAGGAGTATTGATGGCTGATCGTCTTGATACCCCCACCGAGCGGAAGTTTAAGCTTTTTCGCCGCCGTTCCTCCGGCGATGGTTTTGGCCAGTTTGCCGAGGCCACGGCCCGCTTCATGGGCTCGCCGAAGTTTATTCTCTACATGACGGTTTTCGTCGTCTCATGGATTGTCGCGAATGTCCTTCTTTACAAGGTTTCGGAACAGTACGCCTGGGATCCCTATCCCTTCATTCTGCTGAACCTTGCCTTCTCAACCCAGGCTTCGTATTCGGCGCCTCTGATCCTTCTTGCACAGAACCGCCAAGATGATCGTGACCGCGTTCAAGCAGAACAAGACCGTCAGCGCGCGGAACGCAATCTTGCCGATACCGAGTATCTGACCCGCGAAATTGCTGGTCTTCGCATCGCACTGCAAGATGTTGCAACACGCGACTTCGTCCGCTCGGAACTTCGCGATATGCTCAACGATCTGCGCGAGGAGCTTGAAGAGCGCGACGAACGATTTGCTCAGCTCAGCGCTCAGGCAAATACGGACCAAGCAGAAGATTCTGCGGATCTATCTACTCCGCTTCACGCCGACAGCTAAACCAGTCTGCGCAAACCGTTGCTGGGTCATAGGATTGACACCATGACTTTGACCTCGCAGAACGTTCTTGATGCCCTGTCGACTGTTATCGACCCCGAAATTCGTCGTCCAATTACCGATCTCAATATGGTCGATGCCATCAATATCGATGGCTCAACGGTTTCGGTCACGATCTTGCTGACGACAGCGGGGTGTCCTCTGCGCACAACGATCTCAGAGGACGTGAATAAGGCTCTCAGCGCCCTTGATGGCGTGACGGATGTCATGGTCACCATGGATGTCATGAACGATGAGCAGAAAAAAGCTCTTCGTGAGAAGCTCAACGGCGGTCGCCCCGAGCGCGAAATTCTGTTTGCACGGCCCGATTCTCTGACACGCGTCATTGCGGTCACCTCAGGAAAGGGCGGCGTCGGCAAGTCCTCAATGACCGCAAACCTTGCCGCTGCATTGGCTCGCCAAGGCCTCAAGGTCGGCGTAATGGATGCCGACATCTACGGTTTCTCGATTCCTCGAATGCTGGGAGTAAGCCACGATCCTCAGGTCATTGACGGAATGATTATTCCGCCTTTGGGAGCCGAAGGTGTCAAGGTCGTTTCGATTGGCATGTTCGTCCCCGATGGCCAGCCCGTCATTTGGCGTGGCCCCATGCTCCACCGCGCACTTCAGCAATTCCTTGCAGATGTTTTCTGGGGCGACCTTGATGTTCTACTCATCGATATGCCTCCCGGCACCGGCGATGTTGCAATTTCGATCGCGCAGCTCCTGCCCAATGCTGAAATTCTTGTTGTAACAACGCCGCAGATTGCTGCAGCCGAGGTCGCTGAGCGCGCGGGTTCCATCGCAACTCAGACTGATCAAAAGGTCATCGGTGTCATCGAGAACATGTCCTACCTCCCCCAGCCTGACGGCTCCAAGTTGGAGATCTTCGG
>CALIEP010000264.1 GCA_938022345.1 uncultured Actinomyces sp. | reverse complement strand
TCATAGTTCACGGTCGAACTCCTTTCAATCCCAGTCAGTATAAGCGAAAGAACTGGACAGATCGCGTCATTGGCCCTTCGACACGAACCAGCGAAGTTTTCCAACCCCCCGATAAAGAGTTTGTCGAAGTTGTGTAGGAATCAACCGATAGGCCCCACGGATAGCTAGGTTTCGCGAGTATTGAGCCTTAGACACGATTCCTTCATTGAGGAAAAGGTTTTGAAGACGCATCTCTGAGCGCAACATCTGTGCCCCGCCACGCCTCTTATATGCACCGGATCCCACCCGATATCGAACAAGAACCTCCGGCACATTCGCGCAGGGAACTCCCGCCGCAACCATCCGTGCAAAAAGCAGGTAATCCTCCATCAGCTGAAGGTGCTCATATCCCCCAACTGATTCAACTGCGCTCTTGCGGTAGACAACTGAAGGGTGCGCGAAGGGAGAACGGTAGGAAATGACCCGACGGATTTCTTCTTCGCTCGCCGGCATATTCCGGACCATCCCGGCTTCGGCCTCGTCGTCACTAAATTCTTGAATTGCTGAACCCAGCAAGCCCAAGCCGTCTTCGACAAGGGGAACTTGAACGGCGAAACGACGAGGGAGCGATATATCGTCAGCATCAACGCGCGCAACGATTTCATGCGAACAATGTGCCAGGCCGATATTCAAGGCATTCGCCAGTCCCATATTGTGCTTGAGCCGGACAACCCTGACATCAGTGTTTCCCAAAACTTCAGTTTCTTCCCCTCGCGCAGCGCGGTGGAGAAATTCCGAAATCTCTTCGGGGACGGGACCATCACACACGACAACCAGCTGACGTGGGCGCAATTCTTGTTCCCGCGTCGCGCTGGAAATTGCACGGAAGAAGAACTCCGGCTGATCCCCCGCATAAACAGGGAGCAGGACCGAAAAGTTAGCGGCTGTCATCGAGGCTCCCCCTCTGAACAGCCACGTGCCTCAGAGACGGATGAGGAGCATCCGCAGCCACAGCCGCACCCGCAAGCGCGTCGCCCCTGTTCAAGAGCAGCAACTTCATCAGCCACCTCGGTGAGATGCAGGATTTCACTGGAGCGCAACGGTGGCCGCCAGGCATCACGAAGTCCCTCACGCAGATATCCGAGCGCGGCTTCGCGGTCAGCCGAGGCGGCAATCATCTTTGCCCAGCGAAGCGCAGTGGCAGCTCCAAAAGCACAGCGATCAAAAAGGCCAAAGCCGGAAGAAGTTCCAAGCGCCCAGACTTTGTTGCGAACTTCGTTGTAGAAACGCGGGCCGGGGTCGGCAGTGGAGTTTCCGAAGGTCTTCGTCCGGTGCTCGACACGTGCACCATCCACGTAGAGTCCAACCCGGCCCTTGAGAAGGCGCGCGGTGTATTCAAAGTCGTCATTCCACAAGAAGTAGGCGGCTTCAGGAAGCCCTTCTTCTTCAATCGCGCGAGCATCGATCATGATCGCC
>CALIEP010000263.1 GCA_938022345.1 uncultured Actinomyces sp. | reverse complement strand
GGAACGGGAGGTGCGATGCTTGAAGTACAGCACCGCCTCGTGACCGCCTTCGGGAAGGGGTTCAAGGACAATGACCGAATCGGGTTCGCGTTCTTGCCCAAGACCCGACAGGTGAGCAAAAGCCGAGTATGCGCGGAAACGGTAGGTGCAGTCGTTTGAGCGAACTTTGTAGGTCCCTGCGGGGATAACCAGTCGTTCACCGGCGAAGGGCTCTCCTGCTGCAGTTGCGCGAGCGGGAAGGTAGTCGGCAACGGCCGATCGAGTAATACCCGGATCGGGACGCGGCCCCCAGTGGGAGCCCATGAATTCCCGGAATGCATCTGAGGATGGGCGGCGCGAGCGATTATTCACGCGCTCGGCCAAAGAATCGGGTGCTTCCTCCGCGGAGGTTGTTTCAGTCGTAGTCATAGAGTCATGGTCTCACTTTCCCCGTGCGGCGTGCTACGCGGACCGTATTCTAAATACATGACGAGGATTGATCTTCATACACACAGTGCGTATTCGGACGGAACCGATACACCCGCCGAACTCATGGAGAAAGCGCGTCAGGCGCATGTGGATGTCGTGGGGCTGACCGACCACGACACCTACGCTGGCTGGGACGAGGCCGCAGCCTGCGTTGAGCGAACTGGGGTGTCTTTAGTGCGCGGGGTGGAGTTGTCCTGCGCGCGTGAGGGGATCACTGTTCACCTTCTGGGATACCTTCCCGATCCCGCGAACGAGGCCCTGCGTGCAGTGCAGCGTCGTGCAACTGAGTCGCGTCTCACGCGTGCGCAAAAAATTGTTGAACGCCTCGCAGAGGATTACCCAATCACGTGGGAGCAGGTGCGCGCTCTTGCTCCTGAAGATGGACCGGTTGGGCGTCCGCATATTGCTGATGCCCTGGTTGAAGTAGGAGCTTTTCCTGATCGCAGTGCCGTTTTTGCGCAGACCCTGCATCCTTCAAGTAAGTATTACGTCATGCACTGGGCACCCGACCCCGTCGATGCTGTGGAGCTGGTTCGGGCCGCCGGGGGAGTCCCTGTGTTAGCGCATCCGCGCGCGCGGGCTCGCCAAAGGCTTCTGCCTGAGGAAGTCATTGATATGATGAAAGAAGCGGGCCTGTTCGGGATTGAGCGCGATCATCGTGATCATACCGAAGAGGATCGAGCCGATGTGGAGCGGATCGCACGCCGTTTGAAGCTGGAAGTATTTGGTTCCTCCGACTATCACGGCCTAGGAAAGCCGAATCAACTTGGTGAAAACCTGACGGATCAGTCGGTGCTGAACAAACTTGAAGAGGAAGCGTTTTTAGAGGTCCTGCATCCATGAGTATCGGTTCTGTTGTGGACATTACGGTCTTGTTGACAACTTTTGCGACTTTGATCGTCATTTTGGACCCTATGGGCTTGATGCCTGTCTTCTTGGGGCTGACCTCCAAGCTGTCACGCACTGCTCAGCGTAAAGCGGCTTTCCAAGCCTCGCTGGTGTCTTTCGGAGTCATCCTTGCTTTCGCCTTCCTTGGGCAGCAGATTTTGCGCGCACTCCATATTTCAATGGAATCTTTGAAACTTTCCGGTGGCGTGCTGTTGTTCTTGGTTGCGATGGAATTGCTG
>CALIEP010000262.1 GCA_938022345.1 uncultured Actinomyces sp. | reverse complement strand
CTTGACGGGCGACTCTTCCATTGACGAGTCCGCCAAGATGATGTCTGCTCTGGTTGCCGGTTACCTGGGATGGCCTTGCTTCCAGGAGGTTTCCGCGGTCGAGGCCAACGGAGATGGGTGGACCATCACGCAGGCTACCGCCTCTGGAACCCGAACGATTAATGTCGATGGCCCCGTCGTTGTTGCCGTGACGACAGATGCTGCGACCGTCAAGGTTCCGGGCATGAAGGATGTTCTGCAGGCTGGAAAGAAGCCGATGGATACCGTTTCTCTTGCTGATCTGGGTGTCGAGCCGATTTCCGTTGAGGTCACCGGCCGTCTGCGCCCGGTTGCTCAGGAACGTAAGAAGGAAATTCTCAGTGGTGACGACGCCGCTGTGAAGCTGGTTGAGGCGCTTCGTAGCGCTGGTGTGCTCTGAGAAAGGACTTGGACAATGACTAACGCATGGATCATTACGACATCGAATCAGATTGCGTCCCTGGTTGAGGCCGCACGCGCGATCGGTCCCGTTACTGTGATCGCTCTTGGCGATGAGGCCACCGGCATCGCTGGTGTTGACCGCGTTGTGACCATCGGTCGTGGAAGCAATGCGCCTCTTGAGGCTTTTGCCCCCGCGGTGAACGCTGTGTTGGAAGGCGCTGGCGCAGATATCATCTTCGCCGCGAACCGTCCCGTTGAGCGTGTCCTTGCCGGTGCTGTTGCCGCGCGCCTTGTCCTTCCCCTCATCAACGGTGCGCTCCGCGTTTCCGCTGGCGAAGCCGAGGTGTCGCGTTTTGGTGGTCTGACGCAGGAAAGCATTTCTTTCCCCGGTGGTGCTGTTGTCGTCCTCGAAGGTGGAGCCCCCGTCGAGGGTGCGGAAGTTGCTCCCGAGGCCGGTTCGGAAGAACACTACGGGGCAAGCGTGAGCGCTGTGGAGCCCGCTGGTTCGGGCCCCGCCAACCTTGCTGCTGCACGTCGTATCGTGGCAGCTGGTCGTGGCTTCAAGGCCGAGGAAGATCTGCAGATCGCCCGCGACCTGGCCGCAGCACTGGGCGCAGAGCTCGCCTGCTCCCGTCCTTTGGCTGAAGGAACCGCGTGGCTGTCCAAGGATCGCTATGTTGGTGTTTCCGGCATGCACGTTGCTCCGGATCTGTACCTTGCCGCCGGCATTTCCGGTCAGGTTCAGCACACCTCGGGCATGTCCGATTCGAAGGTCGTCGTTGCCGTCAATAGTGATGCCAATGCCCCGATCTTTGAGGTTGCAGACTACGGAATCGTGGGCGACCTCTATGATGTCCTGCCTGCGATCACCGCAGCACTTTCCTGAGGAAGACTATGTCTGAAGAAGTAGAGGTTGATTTCGAGGTCATCGTCATCGGTGGAGGTGTAGCCGGTTGTGTTGCTGCTTACACTCTTGCCGGACAAGGTCACGAGGTCCTTCTCATTGAGCGTGCGATGGAACCCGGTTCCAAGAATCTCTCGGGTGGTGTTTTCTACTGCCGAGTAATGGAACAGGTCTTCCCGGACTTCGTAAATGAAG
>CALIEP010000261.1 GCA_938022345.1 uncultured Actinomyces sp. | reverse complement strand
TCCGTGCTTGCGTCCACGTGCTACATCCAGACTTTTGGGCAGCTTTACTCTTCCGCAGATCTTGATCGTTTCATTCACGAGGCCTACTCCCCCGAAGTCCTTCGCGTGGAGCTTGCGGACCCCGCGCGCCCCACCTGGCTGTTTTTCCTTGAGAAAAGCGAGGCCGACGCCACTGTGCCAGGAAGCACTGATGCGCGCACAGCCTCGGAAGGCAAACTGATTGGCTACGTGACCGTTTGCCCCGCGCACCTCCCCCACCCCGACGTAAAGCCCACCGATGGCGAGGTGCAGCGCCTCTATCTGCTACGGGAATACCAAGGCGGTGGACGCGGTTCGATGATGCTCCGGCACGCGATCGATTACCTACTTGCCGATGGGCCGCGTCCCCTGTGGATCGGAGTGTTCAGCGAGAATCTTGGGGCACAACGACTCTACGGGCGTCACGGGTTTAAGCTGGTCGGCGAGTACAAGTTAATGGTCGGCGACCACGCTGACCGCGAGTTCATTATGCGGCGCGATCCTGACATTCCGGAGGCCTGATGAAGACAGCACACTGGCATGCACTTTTGCTTGCAGGAGCAGGGCTGATGCACTTTAAGGCGCCTCAGGTTTATGACGCGATTGTGCCCCGTAGTCTCCCTGTAAACGCGAGAACGTACACTTTGGTGAGCGGCGCGGCCGAGTTGGCAATTGCCGCTGGCCTTGCGCTTCCATTGACGAGGCGACTGGCCGGCTTGGCCGCAAGCGCACTGTACGTCGCCGTCTTCCCCGCGAACATTAAGATGGCCGTGGATTATCGCAAGGAAGGCAAGCCTGCGGGCGCACAGGCGCTTGCGTATGCTCGGCTGCCGCTTCAGATTCCTCTGATTCGCGGGGCGTGGAGGGTGTTTCGAGGGAAGTAGGACACCTCAGTTATTCACTTGCTTCCACTCCGCGGCATCGAGGCCCGGAGGAGGGAGCTGACGCAGGTGCTTTTTGAGCCGTGTCGCTTGAGTTTGTAGAGCAACGAAGGTCATTCCACCCGAGATCACTCCCCCAATCAGGGGAACGATCTTTGACATGGTTTTCGCCATGCTCTGTTTCGTGACCGAAACGCCAATCACTTTAAGAGACTTCTTGACGACCGGATACCACGTTGTCTTCATGAGGGCTTTGCGCGCGATCCTCTTTTCGATAGCTGGAGCAACGATCACTCGCGCAAAGTCGCTCAGTGACTCCGCAGCTCCTGCAACTCCCAGCATGACGCCGAAGAAGAGGCCCATCTGGGCGATGGTCTCGTCATCAACGTCATCCAAGTCCGCCAAGAACTCTCTCCACCCGTACAGGTACGCAAGCTTTTGCATAATCCGCAGCGAGTGAACGTAGTACTGCGTGAGGTCGGCGGGCACAGTTCCCAGCATCGCCAGGCCACCGGGGATTCCTGCAGCAAAAGAGAGCGCGGTTGATTTCTTCGTTTCGAATGAGATCGCGTCACTAGCGAGTTTGTCCAGCAACTTGCGCGAAATACCTGCAGAGACAGGATCACTCGCGATCGCACGCTCAATCTGGGCATCACTTAGATGAAGCTTTCGCAGTTCTTGGCGCAAGAAGCCCTCGCGCGAGATCCGTACTCCCCGCAGGCGAACGAGCTTCTTCAAGAAGAAAACCGCGTAGACCGAGGCCTGCTGATCCTGCTCTGAAGACGCCTCAGAAACCAGGGAGACAGCACCATCTTCCTCGACGATTTCGCCTTCGATGATCGGCTCGACAACGAGCTCGTCTTCGCCTTCAACATTCCTCTGGGCCATTCTTGTCTCTTTTCATTCAGTGACACCCAAAATAGATAGTGCGATTCTAGTGGAAGCAGGCACTACCCACGCTTCGTGGGATACCGCCGGTCCTCGCCCTTCCACCAGGGCATCCACGAGGCGTATCCATCGGCAGGCGCGGTATTGGACAAGGGCTCAAAACCAAGCTCTTCAGGAGTCTGCGGAATTCCGTCGACCAGGAAATACTTATCCTTATCATCGCAGTACTCGCGCACAATCGTGCGGA
>CALIEP010000260.1 GCA_938022345.1 uncultured Actinomyces sp. | reverse complement strand
CGAATGCGATGCCCCTGTTCCTCAACAAATTCAGGTGGGGGAGGGAAGGAAGGAACGTCCTCGGGGACAACAAGACAGGACAACGCCTGTCCCCATTTTTCATCGTCTAAGCCCAGCGCCCACGCATCCTTGATGCCGGCCACGTTCTTCAGGGCGTCCTCGACTCGGATTGGCGGAATGTTCAGGCCTCCGGAGATGATCATGTCGTCGGCGCGCCCCAGAACTTTCAGACGCCCACCAGCGTCGATCACGCCGGTATCTCCGCTGATAAACCAGTGGGTGCCGGCCTCGTCATGGAATGGGGTGTCGCCGACAAGGTAGCGCGTCAGTAAGACTGGGCCGGCGATAGCGATACGGGTGGCACCGTCCCAATCGAGGGTGCGCACCATGATCCCGGGAAGCGGAACACCGTCGTACACGCAGCCGCCGCAGGTTTCGGTCATTCCAAAGGATTCGACGATGGTGAGTCCTGCATCCTAAGCGCGTTGGCGCAGCGCGGGATCAAGACGAGTCCCGCCGATCAAGATGGTGTGGAGGCGTGCCAAGGCGCTCACGACTTCGTCGCCGGCGTTCAGGCAATCAACCAATTGGGTGGGGACGAGTGACAGATAGCCCGGCAGAGAGGGATCGGAGGTTGCTCCCGCAATCGCGGGAAGCAGATCCTTTGGATTGAAACCATGGGAACAATCGACGATCTGAGGCGGAATTTCAGTCGCGGCAGCGCGCATGAGTACCTGAGCGCCCGCGATGTGGTGGGAACTCAGCGCCAAGATCCAACGCACCGGTCCTCCTAGAACGGAATGCGTCGCCTTGACCGAGGCCATCAATGCGTCGATGGAGAGGCCAACTAGTCGCGGTTCTCCAGATGAACCAGAGGAGGCCAAGACCAGATCGATGTTGTCAAAAAGAGCGGGGTCGTCGATGCGGTCGGCAAGCTCTGGGTAGAGCTCGGGCGGGAAGGCCTCACGGGGTGTGGTCGCCGCTGTGCGCAAACTCGATGGGGGGACAAGCTCTGGGTCTCGAATAACAACAACGGTGTGCGGCGCAGGATGATCGGGGTCTGCCTGACGCTCTTCATACAGCTCTGCGAGCTTGTGTAGCGAGGCATGAGCCATCGCTACAGATGCCGGGGAAGTGCCCCCCGGAACGACAAGAAGACGAAGGTCACTCACGTTTATCCTTCCTGGGGTCCGCCTGCTTTAACAGTACCCCCGACCAGTTGGAATAGGGTAACAGGAAACAATCTGGGCTGTCTGAAGATATGTGGGTGACACAGGCACGCATAATCTGAGAATTTCAAGCAAAAACGATGTGAATTCAGTAGCATGGAGGGGATGTCTGAACATAAATCTTCACGATCACGTAAGCCGCTTGTGATCGGTGTAACGCTTGGATGCGTCCTGATTGCTCTGTGTGTGGCTGGGGTTGCTTATGCCCTGCACTATTCGACGCGTGCGCTGCCCAATGTAAGCGTGGCAGGTCAGCCGGTATCGGGAATGACTCGGGATGAAATCGCACAAATAGTTGATCAACGCGCGAAGACGATGCAGGTCAATGTCGTAGTTGAGGGGCATTCGACACCCCTGACGCTTTCCGATATGGGAATAACCGTTGATCCGCAGGGGAGTGCGGACCAAGCACTTGCCGCGAATTCGAACCTGTTTAATCGGTTCAAGGCGATTTTCGTTCACAATGACGTACCAGCTGCCATCAGTGTCGATGATCTGAAGATGAAAGATCTGTCGAACTCGATCGCCTCCTCACTGGGAACTCCAGTGGTTGACGCTACCGTTCGTCCAGCCGAGGATCAAGAGTCCTTTGTTTCAACCAAGTCCCAGGCTGGGCGTGGTGTTCCCTATGACACCCTGCGCAATTCCTTGGACGAGGCCGCACGGATGCTCCGTGGGGGAGAAGTGCAGTTGAGTGCAACTAACCTTCTTCCCGTGGTTGATGATGCGAGCGCGCAGACCATCGCCGAGGCCGCAAATAAGCTCGCGCAGATTCCCGTTGAGATCTCCGATGGTGAAGAGACGATCAAGGCCAGCTCGAAGGATCGGGTTGGATGGGTGAAGATTGCTCTGGCCGATGATGGTTCCTTGAAACAGCCTGCAGTTGATGAAGATCGCGTCCGTGAGTGGGTACGTTCTCAGGGTGAAGAAACAAACCGAGATCCTGTCAATGGTCGCCACAATGTCAACTCTGCTGGCGATATCGTTCAGACTCCCAAGAAGGCTGTTGATGGTCGCAAGGTCAAGGATCTTGATGCACTCGCTACCTCGGTGATTACTTCGCTCAAGGACAACAAGAAGTTCGAGGGAAACTTCAGCTACGACGTCACTCCGGCTACCTACGAACGCAAGCTCATCGCTGACGGAGCTGAAAACTTGGTTTATCAGGCCGCCCCGGGTGAGAAGTGGCTTGAGATCAATCTTGGAAACAACTCCGTTACCGCTTATGAGGGTGCCACCGTTGTCCACGGTCCAGTTGCGATTGTTCCCGGTTCACCTGGTCATGAGACTGTCACGGGACTCTACAACGTATACCTCAAGTATCAGGCGCAGGACATGGGGTGCACCCCAGATTGGCCTTACTGTGCGAAGGGAGTGCCGTGGGTGACTTACTGGACTGGTTCCTATGCATTCCATGGTGCCCCTTGGCAGCATTCATTCGGCTGGAGTGGACCCGGCGGTTCACACGGCTGCATCAATATGCCAGTTGAAGAGGCGCATTGGGTGTATCAGTGGTCGGAGATTGGTACTCCGGTTATGTCGCACTACTAAAACGCTGAGGTTTTTAGTTTAGAGTCCTGCCTCGGCAAGGAGTGCGGAGACGCTCATGCCGAGCGCCTGCGCAATGCCGCTGAGTGTTGTCATGCGTGGATTGGAGGCGCGGGCCTCGCCTTTGCGTCCCGAAGCGCGTCCTGATTCCAGTAGTTGAATTTGGTTTTTCGTTACTCCGGAGCGGTAGGCCAAAGTTTCTTGTGAGAGTTCGTGTTCCTCACGAAGTCTGCGGAGAGTGAAGCCAAATTCGCGCGCGTTTGAATCGTTCCAAAAAACCACCCACCTATATTGAGAAAAGGGACAAGAAGAGTACACCCTATATAAAAGGCGTATTTTAGTAGGTCTAAAATTGGTCCCTGATCAGCGTTGAGTAGGGGGAATAATATCTTGCTCAAACGACTTTGATCTGAGGGCCAATAGTCCAGTGATGTTCTTCTGCAAATGTGGGACAATATGAAGCGACAAATGTTGTCATCAATTAGGAGGCTCCTGTGCCCATCGCAACCCCTGAGGTTTACAACGAAATGCTCAACCGTGCGCGTGACGGAAAGTTCGCGTACCCGGCAATTAACGTGACCTCTTCTCAGACTCTGAGCGCTGCACTTCGCGGTTTCGCTGATGCCGAATCCGATGGTATCATCCAGGTTTCCGTGGGTGGCGCTGAATACTGGTCAGGTTCCACCGTCAAGGACCGTATCGCCGGCTCGCTGGCAATGGCTGCCTATGCGCGTGAGGTCGCAAAGAACTACGACGTCACCATCGCTCTGCACACCGACCACTGCGCAAAGCAGAACCTGGATTCCTGGACCGAGCAGCTCATGCACATGGAGGCCGAGGAAGTAAAGGCAGGTCGTCTGCCCTGGTTCCAGTCCCACATGTGGGATGGCTCCGCTATCGCCCTCGATGAGAACCTGGAAATCGCCAAGCGCCTGCTCCAGCTGGCCGTTGACTCTCACACCGTCCTCGAGATCGAGGTCGGCGCTGTCGGTGGCGAGGAAGACGGCGTCGTTGGCG
>CALIEP010000259.1 GCA_938022345.1 uncultured Actinomyces sp. | reverse complement strand
TCTGGCCTTGGGTGGTGCAGGGGTTGCTCTGCGTCGCAAGAAGAACTGAAACGGAAGCTGTACTCATGAGGATCTCAATCTGATTGAGCACTGAGTTCGCATGTGGGTGGCATAGCCGTATGGCTGTGCCACCCACTGTGTTTGTCAGCTGTGTCAATTTGAGAGTGTTTGCCTGCGAAGCTTTGGTGGCTTTTATGCAAGTGTGCCCATATGTTGAGAGGGCAACTGTGATTCAGAAATGAATAATTACTGCATTTATGCGGAAAAGATGAGTTTTATAGATTCGTTACCGAGCTGTATCCAATCCGCCTTGACACGCCTAATTGTGGCGGGTGAAACTCATTAGTGGGCGTCAACGCAGCACACTATGCGTTCTCGCAAGCGGTGATGCATGTGCCCATTCTGGGTCTCATCGCATCCTCGCATCTATCCATCCCTGGATGTACACAACCTATGTGGAGGAAATACAGCATGAAGACCCTCACCAAATTTGTTGCGGTCGCCGGCGTCGCAACTCTCGCGCTGACCGCGTGCTCATCCGGCCAGAAGGCCTCGTCAGAATCCAGCTCTGACGCAGCATCGAAGGGCGCAAGCTTCAAGGCCTGCGCAGTGTCGGACGCAGGCGGTTGGGACGACAAGTCCTTCAACGAGTCCGCATACAACGGTCTGAAGAGCGCACAGTCCAAGCTTGGTATTCAGATCAACACGGCAGAGTCCTCCTCCTCGGCAGACTTCGTGCCCAACACCGAGTCCATGGTTTCCGATTGCTGCAACCTGATCATCGGCGTTGGCTTCAACCTCGAGAAGGCGCTCCACGCCTCTGCAAATGAGAATAAGGATGTTCACTACGCACTGGTTGACTCCTCCTTCTCGGATGATTCCAACAAGACCGTCACCGTCGAGAACGCACGCCCACTGCTCTTCAACACCGCTGAAGCCGCCTACCTTGCGGGTTACGCCGCAGCAGGCATGTCCAAGACCGGTAAGGTTGCCACCTTCGGTGGTATCCAGATTCCTTCGGTTACCGTCTTCATGGATGGCTTTGCCGATGGCGTTGCCGCCTACAACAAGGCCAAGGGCACCAATGTCCAGGTCCTCGGTTGGGATAAGGCAACTCAGAACGGCTCCTTCACCCAGTCCTTCGATGACCAGGCACTGGGCAAGCAGCAGGCACAGCAGTTCATCGACCAGGGCGCTGACATCATCATGCCCGTCGCCGGACCCGTGGGCCTGGGTGCAGCAGCAGCTGCACAGGCTGATGGCAAGACCTACATCATCGGTGTTGACTCCGACTGGTATGAATCTGCCCCCGACTACAAGTCGATCGTTCTGACCTCGGTCATGAAGGAAATTGGTGCTTCGGTTGAGCAGGCCATCACGGACTCCGTGAACGGTAAGTTCACTGCAACCCCCTACGTGGGCACCCTGGAGAACGGTGGCGTTTCCATCGCTCCCTTCCACGATTTCGACTCCAAGGTTCCTTCGGATCTGAAGGATGAGCTGACCAAGCTCACCGATCAGATCAAGAAGGGCGAGCTGAAGGTTGAGTCCGCAAACTCCCCGAAGTGACGCGGAAATTTTAGGTTGGGGCGCGGTGGTTTTCGACCATCGCGCCCCACTTTTTTCGGCTATCCTGAAACGGGAGCTCGACCACGCAGAAGGGGCGCAGTAGAGTGAAATTGGAACTGAAGGGGATCACCAAACGTTTCGGTCCTCTGGTCGCAAATAACGACATCAACCTGACAATTGAAGAAGGCCAGATTCACGCACTTCTGGGTGAAAATGGAGCGGGTAAATCAACGTTGATGAACGTGCTCTATGGCCTTCACCAGCCCGATGAAGGTGAAATCCTCATCGATGGAAAGCCTGTTCACTTCGATGGTCCCGGCGATGCGGTTGCAGCCGGCATCGGTATGGTTCACCAGCACTTCATGCTGATTCCAGTGTTTACCGTCGCGGAATCAATCGCGCTGGGATTTGAACCGACCAAGGCAAGCGGCTTGATTGATCTTGCTCAGGCTCGCAAAACCGTGAAAGAGGTTTCAGCGCGATTTGGTTTCGATCTTGATCCCGATGCGCTCATTGAAGATCTCTCGGTCGGCGCTCAGCAGCGAGTCGAAATCGTTAAAGCGCTTTCCCGCCAGGCGAAGGTCCTTATTCTTGATGAGCCAACGGCAGTGCTCACGCCCCAAGAAACTGACGAACTCATGGCGATCATGCGTCAGCTTGCCGACGCGGGGACTTCGATTGTTTTCATCACTCACAAGCTTCGCGAAGTTCGAGCCGTCGCAGATGAAATTACCGTGATTCGACGCGGTACCGTTGTGGGCGAAGCCTCCCCGCAAGATTCTGAATCAGAACTGGCGAATAAGATGGTCGGCCGCTCCGTCATGATGCGCGTTCAAAAAGCTCCCGCAGCGCCCACCGGTGGGGGACTGGAATTCAAAGCGATCTCCATGGTTTCGCCCCAGGGAGTTCCGCTTCTTGACCACGTCTCCTTCGCGGTAGAACGCGGCGAAATCGTTGCAGTCGCGGGCGTGCAGGGCAACGGACAGACCGAATTGGCGCAAACCGTTTTGGGCCTGTGTACCCCAGATTCTGGTGAAATTCTTCTTGAAGGCGAAGATATTTCTCACGCGGGTCCTCGAAAGTCTTTGGACGCCGGTGTTGGCTTCATTCCCGAAGACCGATCGACCGATGGCATTATTTCTACTTTCTCCATCGCCGAGAACCTGATTTTGGACCAGTACAAGGATTCCTCCTTCGCATCGGGCCCAATGCTCAAGCTGGGGGCAGTTGCGCAGAATGCGCGCGATAAAGAGCAGGAATTCGATATTCGCTTGACCTCAATCAACGATCCGATTTCCTCGCTTTCAGGTGGAAATCAGCAGAAGGTTGTTGTCGCGCGTGAAATGTCAAAGGACCTCAACCTGCTTGTCGCGAACCAGCCGACCCGCGGTGTGGATGTTGGTTCTATCGAATTCATTCACAAGCGCATTGTTGAGGTGCGCGACCAGAACATTCCCGTCCTTCTGATCTCATCGGAATTGGATGAAGTGATCTCGCTGGCCGATCGCATTGTTGTCATGTACCGAGGCCGCGTGATGGGAATCGTTCCCGCGGACACCCCGCGTGACGTTCTTGGTTTGATGATGGCTGGTGTTCCCTATGACGAGGCCGTCGAAGGCGTGCACGAACACGCTGAGGTCTCGGATTCACACGTGGAGGAGAACTGATGACCGCGGTAAAGCGTCCTTCGAAGGCACTGATTGTGTGCCGTCATATCCTGGGATCGCGATGGTTCGTTTCCATCCTTGCGGTTCTCATTGCCTTCGCTATCGGTGCGATTCTGATTGCAATGACCGGAGCATCTGTGCTCGATGCCTACTACGCGATGTTCCGCGGAGCGATCTTTGATCCAACTGCCCGTAGTTTCCAGCGTCAGATCAAACCTTTGACAGAGTCTCTGTTCTTCTCCATCCCATTGGTATTGGGTGGCTTGGGCCTTGCCTTGGGCTTCCGCGCAGGCCTGTTCAACATCGGTGGTAATGGCCAGATCATCTTTGGTGCTCTTGCCGCTGTCTGGGTTGGTTTTGCAATGAACCTGCCGCCCGTCGTTCACACTCTTGTTGCTCTTCTTGCCGCAATGGTTGCTGGTTCGCTCTATGCGGGAATTGCCGGTGTTCTGAAGGCAAAGACCGGGGCAAACGAAGTCATTGTCACCATCATGCTGAACTCGATTGCGACCTTGGCGCTGGGATACATCCTCTCGAAGAAGTCCTGGCAGGTTCCCGGTTCTAATCAGCCCCAAACCCCGAAGGTCGCGGATTCAGCTGCCTTCACCCGTATTTTGGATGCGCCCTTCAAGATCCACGTTGGCCTTTTTGTTGCGCTCCTTGCGGTCATCGTTTTCTGGTGGCTTATTGAGCGATCGACCCTCGGCTTTGAAATTCGCGCAGTTGGTGCGAACCCCGAGGCCGCACGTACCGCTGGTATCTCAGTCGGAAAGATCACCGCGATTACCATGGCGATTTCGGGTGCTTTCCTGGGACTTGCAGGTGCGAACGAGGCCTTGGGTACCGTTGGTTATGTCTCCAGAGACATCGCTGGTTCCATTGGTTTCGATGCCATCACGGTTGCTCTTCTGGGCCGAAACAAGCCTCTGGGTACTCTGGGTGCAGGTATCCTCTTCGGTGCCTTCAAAGCCGGTGGTTACACCATGCAGGCCAAGGGTGTTCCGATCGATATGATCTTGATCCTTCAGTCGGTGATCGTCTTGCTGATCGCAGCTCCCATGCTGGTCCGTTGGCTCTTCCACCTGCCGAAGGAAACAAAGAAGAGCTTGCGCGCTGAGCTCGCTGAACTCAGCGGTGAGCACTCTGAAGAAGACGGGAAGACCCCGGCCGTGGCCTCGGCAGTGAAGGAAGACGCAGCATCCAAGGTCTGCGATGCCGCCACCGATGGTGCCTCCACCAATATGGAAGGAGAGTCACGATGA